>JADFUX010000041.1 GCA_015222255.1 Chloroflexota bacterium | reverse complement strand
ACCATCACTGCTACCTCCTCTACAAATTCTCAACACGTTATCGCCAAACGCCCGATTCTAGCACATCGAGACAAAGCGTATCAATATGGCGAACCTGCACCATTGTCGTGGTTGAAGCAGCGTCGCTGTCTCTCTACTTCAGTCCTAGAGTAGGTCTCCGTGCAGCTCAGTAGGTGTTGCTTCCTTTATCTTTCGTTCAACGACATTAGCAGCTTCACAGACAGCAGCAATAAGCTGCAATCCAAGATCATTGACTGTCCTTTTTTCTCGCGAGGCGACGTTTCCTAGCTGGGCTCTATGTTGGGTTCCTATCCCTAATCCTGTAGCCTGCCTCCACCAAGATTCTCCTTACAGACAGGGAGGCTGGCGAATCTTCAGGCAGCTCAAGAAGAGGTTTCCCTTCCAAATTGTACTGTCTTATATCAGGATCGTAGTCTATTTTGCCCAAATAAGCTTCCCTTGCGCTTCGTAAATACTCCTCTGTCTCCTCAGTGAATCTGTGGTTCCCTATCAGGTAGAGATGTTTATAGCTAACCTTCAACTCCCTTGTGATATCTGTGACTCTTTTGATATGCTTGATGGATTTTTCGGAGGGATCCAGAATCACAAACAGGTCATCTATATCCACTACCACCTTACGATTGAAATGCTCCAATCCAGCCGGTGAGTCCACTATCACCTCTTCGTAGTCTTCAACCAGAGTGGGAATGGAGTCTTTGAGCACTGCATCCGGAGCGCAATAGCAACCTACGGTGAATTTTGTTCCCAGGGTGATAAGATCAAATTCTGGACTCCGGTACAAGCAGTCACCCTGAATCGCAGATTGTAGTACATCGGATAGAAGATCGTAGCCTGTGCGCCCAGCTCCCTTATTCTCTTGTATAATGTCGTAAAGTGCACTGGAAATGTTCTTTTTACCCTCTTGGCTCAAATCAATTCCAAGCATGTCAGCGAGACTCTCATCGGGGTCCAGGTCTATGAGTAGCTTTGGGGGCTTCAAATACCGGCTCGCCAAAACCACGAAGGTTGATTTTCCTACTCCTCCTCTCCCGGTGGAAACAATTACTCTAGCCATGTTGTCTGCCTTTTCAAGCTGAACTTGTTGCAAGGGTAGCCACCGTCTGCCAAACAGTCTAGCTCCATATTAACTGGTTGATGTGCCACGATCACATAGTCACGAAATGGGATGCGAGTCCCGTATTCTTGTCTCCTGCCTGCGCAAATCTCTTTTTTCCTCCCTTTCCTTTCTTGATGGATTAAGAAACAATTTGATAACCCGCCTTTGCCAGAATCCTTTTTGCAGACAGAGAAGCAGGTGAATCCTGTGGCAACGCGAGAAGAGTCTTCCCCTCGAAGTTGTATTCCTCAACATGTGCGTCGTAGTCTATCTTGCCTAGATAGATTTCACCCGTATTTTGCAGATACGCCTCTGTTTCTTCATCGAATTCGTAGCTTCCCACCAGGTAGAAGTGATTGTACCCAGTTCCGACTTGCTTGATGATCTCTTTGATCCTTGCCAGGTGCTTGAGAGATTTCTCAGAGGGGTCGCACAGAACAAACAGATCATTTATGTTTGATACTATGTTCCGATTCAGGTGCTCCACGCCGGCTGGTGAATCTACCACCACGTTAGCGTAATTCTTGGCTAGCTTGGGAATCGTTTTCCTCAGCAGGTTGTCTGGAGCGCAGAGACAGCCTTCAGTAAACTTCGTTCCCAGAGTGATGAGGTCAAAACTCGGACGCTCGTACAAGCAATCGCTCCAGAGCAGAGATTCCATTAGTTCGTGTGTGGTAATTGAGGGGCTTACATTGCTTTTTCTCTTCTCAATAACGTCGTAAAGCGCTTCGCACACGGTCCTTTTCCCCTGTTCTCGAAAATCGACTCCAAGCATGTCGGCCAGACTGAGGTCAGGATCGAGATCAATAAGCAAAGAAGGGGGCTTGAGGTATCTAACAATTAGGGCAACGAAGGTTGATTTTCCCACTCCTCCCCTTCCGGTGCAGACAATTGTGTGAGCCATCTAGTCTTCACCCTCTTCTATAGCCTTGACCACTGCTCTTTCCTTTGCAGCAAAATCGTCTGGCGGAAGTAAGGTAATTGGCGAAACTTTCACTACTGCGTCATACTCGGGCGGGCAGACCTCCAAACATGTGCCACAGTTAATACATTTCTCCTGTTCTACAGCCTTTATCTCGCCCTTCCCACCTTTTATCGCTTCGGTGGGGCAGACAAGCACACAATGCTCGCAGCTTCTCTCACACTTATCAGGAATGATGTAGTATGCGGTCAGATTAGTACATATTTTCGCAGGGCAGCGCTTTTCCAGGATATGTGCTTCATACTCGTCCCGGAAGTAGCGCAATGTAGTAAGGACAGGGTTGGGGGCTGTTCCTCCCAGGGCACAAAGCGATCCCGCCTTGATATCTTCAGCTAACTTGAGAAGCAGGTCAAGGTCTTCGATCTTGGCTTTGCCAGCCACAATGTCCTGAAGAATCTGAAGCATTTGCAGGGTTCCCAGGCGGCACATGGTGCACTTGCCACAGGACTCCCTCATGGTGAAATCCAGGAAAAAGCGCGCCGCATCGACTATGCAATTATTCTCGTCCATTACGATTAGTCCGCCAGAGCCCATCATTGACCCCGTCTCACGAAGAGAGTCATAATCGATAGGGGTATCGAGTACGCTTTCAGGGAGGGCACCCCCCGAGGGACCGCCAATCTGGACCGCTTTGAACGCTTTATCTTCAGGTATTCCACCGCCGATGTCATAAATAAGCTCGCGCAGTGTCGTTCCCATAGGCACTTCAGTCAATCCTTTATTGTTAGTCTTGCCTGCCAGGGTGAACACGGCTGTTCCCTTGCTTCCCTCAGTCCCAATCGAGGAAAACCAATCTGCCCCTCCTTGAATTATCAATGGGATATTGGCAAAAGTCTTAACATTATTCAGCAAGGTTGGCTTACCCCACAAACCAGCTTCAGCAGGATAGGGTGGCCTCGGCCTAGGCGTGCTCATCTTCCCCTCGACAGCCGCCATTAATGCTGTCTCTTCACCGGAGACAAAAGCACCTGCGCCTTTGGCTATCTCGATGTGGAAACCAAAACCGCTACCGAGGACATCGTTCCCCAATAAACCCATCTCTTCTGCCTGACTCAAAGCAGTCTGCACGCACTCAATGGCCAGAGGGTATTCGGCACGAACGTAGATATAGCCCTGGTGGCTCCCCACGGCGTAAGCAGCGATAATCATCCCCTCTATAGTCTGGTGTGGGTCGCTCTCCAGAACAACCCGGTCCATGAAGGCACCGGGGTCCCCCTCATCAGCATTGCATATCACATACTTGGGTTCTCCTTCAGCGCTGCGGCAAAGCTCCCACTTTCGGCCGGTGGGAAATCCAGCGCCACCTCGGCCTCGGAGTCCTGATCTCTTTAGCTCCTCAACTATCTGCCCGGGCTGCATCGTCAAGGCCCTATTCAAAGCGGCATATCCACCATTGGCGATGTAGTGATTAATGTTCTGGGGGTCGATATAGCCACAGCGCCATAATACGAGGCGAAGTTCGTGTTCAAACCTGGGAAGCTCTGGTATGTAGGGGGCTTCCTCCTCGCCTCCCTCAAGGGTGCCTAAGGCAAGTTCGAGGCAAGGGTCGTCACTCATGATGTAGCCTTCTACAAGGCGGGAAGCGAGTTCTGGTGTTATGTTATGGTATACAACACGGAAGGAACCGGGTTTGGATATGGTCACCAAAGGCTCAGCATAGCACAGCCCCATACAACCAACCTCAATGATCTTGACGTCAATCTTCCGCCGTGATAGCTCTTTTTTGAAAGCTTCAAGAGTGGCTAAAGCACCGGCTGCTCTGCCGCAAGTAGGTGTGCCAATCAGGATATGAGTGTTACTCTGAAGATCTTTCCATTCTGATTTTGCTTGAGCTTCAATCTCTTCAAATGTCATCAGAGATATGTTCTACGCATGACTTTCATCTGAAGACTGCTCATTTTCTGAGCCCCCTGGTTGGGTTTCATACCTATAGGGTATTAGAGCCTCCTCCACCTTAAACGGTGTCATCTTGGGGTGAACATCGTCTTCTACAACTACTACTGGAGCCAGCATGCAGCAGCCAACGCAAGCGACTCGCTCTAAGCTGAACTCCTTATTCTGCGTGGTCTCTCCTACCTTGATGTCAAGCTCTCTCTCTAAAGCTTCTAAAACGAGCTTGCCCCCTGCCAGGTGACATGCGGTTCCCATACAAGCGCGGATGTGGTGCTTTCCCAATGGAACAAGGCGAAACTGGTTATAGAAGGTAGCAACTCCATACACCTCAACTTCAGGAACCTCAAGGGAATGGGCAATGCCCTGCATTGCTTCCTTCGGAAGATAGCTGAATCTTTTCTGGGCTTCCTGAAGCAAGGGGATTAGGTTTCTCCTTTCCCCGCTATATGACGTGACGACCTCTACTAATCGTTCAGTTGACTGCTCAGTTAACTGGTCTTCTTGTTTTGTGGGCACCGGTTTTCATTTCCTTAACTGTGCAGCGAACGATGGAAGGAAAGCTCCCAGCCCTACTGTTTCCTTGGGGCCAACGATGACCTCCCACTTGAGGTCCAGAGCATCTTCAAGCTCGCCTTTGATTCGGGCTACTTTCCCTGGGATGATTAGCTTCCTGTGTTTTACCCTATCAGCAACTCCCGATTTCTTAATGAATGCACCAACGTCAGCACCGCCGAACTTTCCTGCTGCCCAGCCAGTAAGGACACCCAGGCCCTCCGCATCCTTCACGCAAAGGAAGGAGGGGACCTTGGTAGCCTCAGTCGCCGATGAGACAAGGAAGTAAGTCAAGGCCCAGTTTGAGGTGACAAGAACCGGGGAGTATTCATCAGGCTCCAATACCTCATAGTATTTCTCCTCTACGGCCATGGGGAAACGAGGGTCGGTATAGATATTAAGCCTGTCAATTAGGGTAGGAAGCAAGGCGCGTGGCTCGAAATCGGAAAGCACAATAATCGCGGTGAATTTGGTTATAAGGGCGGCGGCGGCCATAGCTTCCTTCGGCCCGTCTTTGGAAATGAAGCAAGGAAAGGCTATTGTGGGATAGCCCAGGGGTCTGAACCCCGCCTTCAAAGCAGCCCTTCTGATGAAAGTCTGATCTCTCAGGCCCTCCATCAAGTTCTTGGACCCGGGATCTAGAACTACGTCCTCGATACCAGCTTCCTTTAGCTTGACGGTTAACGGCACCAGCGAATCCACATTCTCTGCTCTGATTGCTACAGGGGTGGGTTTCTCCTTAATCTTTGGTATTGCCTCCTCCACATTTTCCTTGGTTATGGGATAAAGGAGAGGATTTCTGTCGGCACACAGATTCCTGGCGGAGAACAATACGTCCATGTCCTCTGAAATCAAGATCATCGGCGCGCTACTCTCATGATAGGCTTTGTTTACCAGAGCCAGAAACTTGTCCTTATTCCCGGATTCAAACTGAAGGGCTAAGAGATCGGCCTTAAGGGTTAGCCCTATCCAGAGGAACTCCAGTTCCTTTATCTTATTTATCTTCTCCTCGATTCTAGCGTCGCTCTCCTT
>JADFUX010000040.1 GCA_015222255.1 Chloroflexota bacterium | reverse complement strand
GGCGACTACAACCCCGATTGCCCCTTGGCCTTCAGGGGGGGCCCACCTTGGCACCAGAGAGACTTCTTCTTGAGAAAGGTCAGGCCTCTGCAGCAACATGTTTACTTCGGAACCAAGACCAAGCTGGAGGTAGTAGCTCAATTCACCGCGATTCCTAATCTCGTGCCCGTTCACTTCGAGAATAGTATCCCCGGGGGCAATTCCTGCCATCTGTGCTGGCGAGTTTGAAGCTACCTCCTGTATGACAACTTGCTCCTGTATCGTGTTATGAGGCACCATGAAACTGATAGCAAAAAGGAGTATCGGCAGCAGCAAGTTCATTAGTGGACCGGCGACCAGAATCCAGAACCTGACCGGGATGCTTTTGCTGGCGAAGCTACGTGGGCCTGCAGGGTCGCCTTCCTCTCCCAATAGTTTGACAAAGCCACCGAGAGGCACAAGATTCAAGGAGTAGAGTGTTTCACCTCTTCTTTTCTTAATGAGTCGTGGGGGAAAGCCTATGCCGAATTCATCCACTCTTACCCCGCTGAGCTTCGCAGCACCAAAGTGCCCGAACTCGTGGGCCAATATGAGCACTGCGAAAATGGCGAGGAAAATGAGTATCACTATAACGAAACTCAACGTACCGCTTCCTTTCGAGCTACCCGCAACGCCATTTCCCTGGCCCAGCCGTCGGCAGCTAGGATTTCCTCTAAAGAGGGGCGCAGCACATTATGATGTTGCTCCAACACCTTTTCTATTATCCCAGCTATGCCCGTAAAAGGGAGACGTTCTTGAAGGAAAAGCTCCACAGCTATTTCGTCAGCAGCACAAAGCACAGCGGGATAAGTTCCGCCCAGCCTACCAGCGTGTAGCGCCAATCTAAGGCAAGGAAATCTATCCTGGTCTACTGGCTCAAACGTGAGAGAGCGGATTTTGGTCAAATCAAGTCGTGGCGACTTGGAGTTGTGCAGCCGCTCGGGATAGGAAAGCGCATATTCAATGGGTAGCCTCATGTCAGGCGGGCTCAACTGCGCTTTGATTGAGCCGTCCTGGAACTCCACCATAGAGTGAATTATGCTTTGAGGATGGATTAATATGTCCATATTATCAAAGGAGATGCCAAAAAGCCAATGAGCTTCGATCGCTTCCAAACCTTTGTTCAGGAGTGTTGCCGAGTCAATAGTAACCTTCTTCCCCATCCTCCACGTAGGATGGCGCAGGGCCTGCTCTACCGTTACCTGGCTCAATTGTGATTGGGCATAGTGATAGAAAGGCCCTCCTGAAGCAGTTAAGAAGAGCCGTCGCGGTTTGCTTTTCTCCCCACGCAGACACTGCCAGATAGCACTATGCTCACTGTCAATGGGCAAGATTTGAGCACGATAGCGTTTAGCTTCTGCCATGACGATGTCGCCCGCCGTCACCAATGCTTCCTTATTAGCCAGAGCAATTGCCTTGCCTGCCCTTATAGCAGCCAGAAGTGGGCTAAGCCCCACCTTGCCTGAAGTCGCTATAATGACGACATCTACTTCAGGATGGCTGGCTATGCTTTCCATAGACGAAACCTGCCCGTCATAGCTGAAGTCAAGTCTCGCTGAGCAATAGAACATTTCGGGGCTGAATTCTGCGATTTGCTCTTTGAGAAGCCCGAGATTCTCGCCGGCGGCTAAACCTATGACCTGTAACCTTCGAGGGTAGGTACGGATGACATCGAGTGCTTGTTGGCCTATGGATCCTGTTGAACCTAGAACGGCTACCTTTCTTACACCACGCATATCGCGTAATAGTATACCACTACGCCCGTAAAAATGAGGCTATCAAAGCGGTCCAGAATGCCACCATGCCCGGGTAGTAGCTTGCCCGATTCTCCTGCTCCCAAATTGCGCTTCAGTAGGGATTCAACCAGGTCACCAAGCTGAGCAAAGAGGCTGACAAGGAAGCCAAGGAGTATAAGCTGCCAGTAGCTGAGCGGCAGGGGGGAAAAGACGTTTAGAATTGCGAAAACAATGAAAGCGCCTGCGATACCACTCAACAAGCCGCCTATTGCGCCTTCCCACGTCTTACGTGGGCTTATGCTGGAGGCTAGTTTACGTTTGCCCCATCTCCTTCCCACAAAAAATGCTCCCGTGTCATTGGCAAATGTCGTAAGGAGAGCCAGGTAAACCCAAGCGACACCTTCATCTAAGAGGCGCAAATTGACCCAGTAGCTGAGCATCCACCCCACATAAAGGGCACCGGCAATTGTCCATGCCCAACTGCGGAGTGCGCTTTCTCGCCGCGAGGGCCAAAGCAGCCACAGCAAAGAAATGACTATGCCCAACGCCACAATCAGTGGCAGCACATCAGTGTTCTTATAGTGAAGGCTAAGGGGGCTTAGAGCAAGCGCCAGGGCAAATAACAAGCCAAAGTAAGTCAAAGGCTGCCCTTCCCCAGACTTGGCAACCATGCGGTAAAACTCAAGAGTGCTTAGCAATACTACGGCGGCAATGAGGAGGCTGAACCAAGGGTTACCAAACCAAACGGCGGCAATGATAAGGGGTACGCCTATAGCGGCGGTGATAACCCTTTGCTTAAGCATAGCTTGGTTCTACAGCTTTGGAGCCGACGTAGGCTTGCCCACCTGATTTAAAGGCCAAGCTCTCTAGAGATGATTAACTCTTGGATCTCGGTGGTTCCTTCGGTAGTGTGGTAGAGTATGGCATCGCGGAAGTAACGTTGAATGGTTGATTCAGCTAGATAGCCGGCGCCGGCATGAATTCGCATGGCTTCTTCAGCCACGCGAATGGCTACATCGGAGGAAAAGGCTTTGGTCATGGGTGCTTCCTTGCGGCATTCATTTCCTTGGTCAAAAAGCCAAGCAACTTGGTGAACAAGTGCTCTTGCTGCCTCTACATCTATCGCCATGCGAGCCAACATGAAGGAAATAGCTTGAAATTTCCCAATAGGCTGACCAAACTGTTTTCTCTCTTTGGCATAATTGAGAGTGGCGTCGAAGGCGGCTTGAGCCAATCCAACACTGCGAGCGCTATGTGAAATCCTCGCTGGGTTTAACGCCTCCAGCATATATCTAAAACCTCTCCCTTCCTCGCCGATCAGATTCTCTGCAGGCACACGGCAATCTTCAAAGCTGAGCTCACCAGTAGCAGCCGAGTGATGTCCCAGCTTCCGCATTTTAGTTCTGCTAAATCCCGGGGTATCCTTCTCTAGAATGATCGTGCTTATCCCCCGGCTGCCTTTGCTTCTGTCGGTAGAGACAGCCAGGGTAACAAAATCACAGGTTTGCCCATTCGTAATGTAGATCTTGCTTCCATTTATGATATAAGAGTTGCCATCTCTTTTGGCTGTAGTCTCAATAGCTGCAGCGTCAGAGCCGGCATTAGGCTCCGTAAGACCATAGGCAGTCACCTTCTCTCCCTTGATCGCGGGCACCAAAAACCTTTGCTTTTGCTCTTCTGTAGCGTGGGTTAATATGGGGTAAGTTGCAAGGCCTGATTGTACCATCAGCCCAGAACAAATACCGGAGCAAACCTTGGCCAGTTCTTCAACCATAATGCAGGTACCGATCTGACCCAATCCTCCCCCTCCATATTCTGGTGGGTAACCAGGACAGAGGTAGCCGAGTTTCCCTAACTCGGCGAATAGCTCTACAGGGCAGGTTTCGTTTTCTTCAGCCTCATCTACCAGAGGAGCAACTTCACTTTGGGCGAAGTTCCTTATGGCTTCCCTGAACATCTTGTGTTCTTCGCTAAGTGCCAAGTCCGTTTCTCACACCTCCTCAAGTTCCTTCTCTTTGTCTTGAGCTATTCTGTTTGCTTTTTCAGTATAGCTATCAGTAAGCTCCTGAATTCGTTTGACACTGCTTTCGAGTTGATCCTGCGATATCTCTTTATTCCTCTCGAGTTGCCTTAATTTGTCAATGCTCTCTCGTCTTAGATTACGCAGGCTAACTCGCCTCTCCTCCGTTCTCTTAAGAACAACTTTGGCCAGTTCTTTGCGGCGCTCTTCACTAAGAGGTGGTATGACAATGCGAATCATGTTCCCGTCGTTGCTAGGATTGAGACCGAGATCCGATTTAAGAATAGCTTTCTCAATACTCCGAAGACAAGAGCGATCCCAAGGCTGAACCATGATAACCCTGGCCTCGGGTATCGATATCGAGGCGAGCTGCTTAAGTGGAACTGAGGATCCGTGATAATCGGCAAGCAGGTCTTCTATGAAGGCAGGGGAAGCTCGACCGGTACGAATGGTGGCGAGTTCCCGGACAAAACCATCAACCACTTTTTGCATCTTGCTGTCTAAATCAGCAAGCGCTTCCTTAAACATTTCCCAAAAGCCCAGACTGGTGCTGATGTGTTCTTAGTTGCCCAACTCGAACCTGACAAACCTTCGTACCTTTATGTTCTCGCCTACCTTAGCTATCGTCTCCGCGATAAGTTCCTTTACCGTTTTGCTAGCGTCCTTGATAAAAGGTTGGAGGAGAAGGTAAGTCTGCTGAGAATCTTCGTCCCCTTCCGTTGAGCTTTCTTCGTCACTATCGATGAACTTTGGGGACATGGCAGCTATCTGCAAGGCTAGATCATGAGCAAGTTCTTTGAATTCGCTGGTATGCGCCACGAAATCAGTCTCGCAATCCACCTCCACCATTGCTCCAATTTGCCCTCCATGATGGACATAAGCTTCGATGATTCCCTGATTTACCACGCGGCTCGCCTTTTTCTCGGCGACAGCCAGGCCGCGCTGTCTCAAAAGCTCAAGCGCCTTTTCCACATCTCCTTCTGTATTCAGCAGCGCTTGTTTACAATGTAATATGCCAGCGCTCGTTTTGTCTCTCAGTTCTTTCACTGACGCAGGTGAAATCCTTGATCTGTCTTGCATGTTCTGGCAATCCTCCCAGCGTTAGTCTTCCTCTGGAGCAAAAACGTAAGAACCTGTGATTTCCAACCCCGCTTCCAATTCCGCTGGCACTTCCACAACTGCAGCGTGACTCGTCTCTTCTATTGCCTTACCTTCAAGTACGGCGTCTGCCATTTTGCTGCAGACGAGTTTGATTGCTTTGATAGCGTCATCATTAGCGGGAATGGGGTAATCAATATTCACAGGATTGCAATTTGTATCGGCAATGGATACCACAGGGATTCCGGTGTTTCTGGCTTCAACAAGAGCAATCTTATCCTTTATGGGATCGACAATGAAAAGGGCTCCCGGTAGAGACGTCATTTCCTTCAGGCTACCCAGCCGTTTGTTCAGCCTGAAGATTTCCCTTTCCAATTTGGCTCTTTCTTTCTTAGATAAATAATCAAATTCACCTTTGTCCTTTTTCTCTTCCAAGCGGACCAAGTAGTCAATCCGAGTTTGTATAGTAGCGAAGTTAGTTAGCGTACCCCCAATCCAACGTTGATTCACGTAGCACATACCGCATCTCTTAGCTTCCTCTTCCACTATCTGTTGTGCTTGTCTCTTAGTGCCCACAAACACGATGGCCTGTCCGCTGCCCACCAGATCCCGAACGAAGTCACACGCCTTCTGCAACATGACGACGGTCTTTTCTAAATCAATTATGTGAATACCATTGCGCTGGGTAAAAATAAAGCCCTTCATTTTCGGGTGCCAATAGCTAACCTGATGACCAAAGTGGGCACCGGCCTCCAGCAGTTCTCGTACTGAAACAATCTCAGCCATATCCTCGTCTATCCCTAACGGTATTTGCTCACAGAGCACGACGAGTGTAACATAGTTGAGGTGATGGTGCAATAGCTATGAGGCTAATGGAGCAAAGCAGGTCATAGCCGCAAACAGGAACAGGCATGCCTCATGAAAAACAAGGTTCACTCATAGTTAGTCAGCAGCGAAATTGGCGATAACTGCCTGTCCCAAGGAGATGCCGCCATCATTGCAGGGCACTTGCTTGTGGGTGAAAACCTGGAAACTATCACTTTCAAGTAAGCTAGCCGTCTCTCTCAACAGCAGTCGATTTTGGAATACGCCACCGCTTAAGGCTACTTGTTTGATGCCGGTCTCATCGGCTATAAGGTGACACATCTCATTGGCCATCCGAGCCACGGTGTTATGTAACCTAAGTGATATTCGTCCTCGGGAAGTGCCTTGCTGTAAGTCTTCGATTATGGCTGAGAGCAAGTCGGCTAACTGTACAACTCTTATTCCTTTGTCTTCCACTATGTAGTACGGGTAGCTTTCTTGCTTATCAGAGATTCCGGCGCTCGTTCCGAGTGTGAGCGAGGAATCTCGCTCCTCGCAATGACAAGCATACGCAGCCATTTCGAGTTCCACAGCCGCTTGCCCCTCATAATCTATTTCACTTCTTATTCCTATCAGC
>JADFUX010000039.1 GCA_015222255.1 Chloroflexota bacterium | reverse complement strand
TCTTTTACTCGTTTGAACAGATCGTCCTTTACCTTGGGGGCAAGCCCGGTTGAGGGTTCATCAATGCACAGAAGCTTAGGTTGGTGCATCAATGCCCTTGCAATAGCAAGCATTGTGCGCTCCCCACCAGATAACGTTCCCGATGTTTGATTCCTTCGCTCTTTCAATACTGGAAATAGTTCATAGACCTTCTCCAGATTTCTCGACATCTCTTTTGGATCCTTGCAAAGGTAAGCGCCAGCTTTCAGATTATCCATGACCGTCATCTCACGAAACGGCCTCCCTCTTTCCGGGCAGAGAATCAAACCTTTTCTCACTATCTGATGGGCCGGCAGATTGTCTATCCGCTCTCCGTCAAACGTAATGCTACCTTGCAAGGTTATGTTTGCGAGTTCTTTCCTCATCCCTTTGGTTATCTCCCTTTCCCAGTTTATTAACCCTGCTATAGTGCGGAGCAAAGTCGTCTTTCCGGCACCGTTTGGGCCTACGATACCCACCAATTCGCCACTATCCACCCCCAAACTTGTTTCATTTAGTATCATGGCGGTATCATAACAAACGGTTACATCTCTTAGCTCAAGAAGCAACTCCGGTTACCTCCCTGCCAGTGTAGGCTTCAATTACCTTCTCGTTCTTAGCTATCTCCTCAGGAGTGCCTTCGGCAATAATTTCTCCGAAGTTGAGCACGATCACCCTATCCACTATTCTCATGAGTTCCATCAACTTGTGTTCCACAATAAGCATAGCTGCCCCTTCACTGTGTAGCCTGCCAAACCTTCCCCCGGTATGCAGTCTCTTCATCGATCTCGCAAGCAGCTCTGTTTCGGCAGGATTTAGGCCGCCAAATGGCTCATCCAGCAAAAGCAAATCAGGCTCAGTGGCAATCGCTCTGGCTATCTCCAAGCGCTTTAGGTCCCCATGAGATAGAACAGAGGCTCGTTCCAGTGCCAGGTCACCAATCCCTGCAAACTCCAAGGCATCTCGTGCTTTTACCTCCACCCTCTTAACCCATTCCCCTCTCTTTGCTGCCCTCGGGGAAAGACAGGCTACCATAACATTGGCAATACAGGGCAAGCGCCGAAAGGGCTTCACAACTTGGAATGTCCCTGCTATTCCCTTGTCAACGATGTACCAAGGTCGGCGTCCAGTGATGTCATCACCTCTAAATCTCACCTTCCCAGCATCCGGCTTCAGTATTCCGGTTATGAGGCGTATCAAAGTAGTCTTTCCTGAACCATTCGGGCCTATTAAGCCAACAATTTCGGCCCTACCGATTCGGAAGCTGACGTTGTTAACCGCTACGATGCCTCCGAAGCGCTTGGTCAGTTTTTCAACCTCAAGAAAGGGCAACTGCATCTTACCCCATTTCCTCCCTTAACTCTCTGCGAGATACTTTGCCGACGTCTGTTTTTGGGATTTCGCCCCTGAATTCCACAATTCTGGGAACTTTGTAATGGGCTAATCTCTCCTTACAGTAACTGATAATCTCCTCTTCGGATAATTTTCCCCTTGCCTCAGCCTCAAGGACTATCACCGCTTTGATATTCTCTCCCACCCTGGGGTCACGAACTCCAATGACCCCTGCTTCTTTAATCTTGGGGTGGCTCGTCAAAACCTCCTCTATTTCGCGGGCAAAGACTGAATAGCCTTTATATTTAATCAAGTCCCTCTTCCTATCGTAGAAATGAAAATAACCTTCGTCATCCATGCTCCCTAAATCACCGGTCCTAAACCATTTCTCGCCCTCTATGTCCACCAACTTCTCGCTTGTCTCCTCGGGGTTTTTCCAATATCCTTTCATTACCTGTGGACCCTGAATCACAATCTCGCCTATCTCCCCAAGAGGAAGGAACTCTTCCTTTTCAGGATGAACGATTGCCGCCATAGTACTAGGCACAGGCACACCAAATGAACCGATCTTCGTTCTTCCCTTCGGGTTGGAATGAGTTATGGGACTGGTTTCCGTTAACCCGTAGCCTTCGTTTATCTCGACGCCGGTCCGCCTCTCAAAACCCTTAGCCGTATCCTCAAGAAGGGCATCAGCACCAGAAACAAGAATCTTGAAGCGTTTCCAATTCACTCTGTCAGTCTTATCATGATCTTTGAGGACATCGTACAGGGTGGGGACGCTATAGAATGCTGTTGCTCTATGACTCTCAATAGCGCCGAGAATGTCGTCCACGTCTGGGGTGGTAAATAGCACAAGGGTGTAGCCCCGTACCAATCCGCCGAGCATGACCACCACTTGCCCATAAATGTGATAAAACGGCAAATAGGCTATCACCACCTCTTTGCCTTCTTCAAGAACTCGTGACCAAAAGGCTTGACCTTGTGCCTCATTGGCAACCAAATTGTAATGAGTGAGCATAGCGCCTTTAGGCAGTCCTGTTGTGCCCCCCGTGTAAGGGAGCACAGCCAAATCTTCCCGAGGATCAATCTGGATTTTCGGTGGATCTGGCGGATACTTTTTTATTAGGCTTTGAAATTGATAGAAGCCCTCTCTTTCAAAGATCTTCGTGGATGGGACTTCCATTTTCCTATATACACTTCTAACCACGGTCTTCGCCATGAACTTCTTTAGCGCGGGCAGGTATTCTCCGATACCAGTTAAGATGACAGTCCTTAACCCGACTCCCGCTTTCTCAACACAGTCATAGAGTAGATCCTGGCAAACGATCACTTTGGCTTCGCTATCTTCAATTTGATGCTTGACCTCGCCACTGACATAGACGGGGCTAATTGGCGTCAAAGTAGCTCCTACTTTTAGCGCTGCAAAGTAAGCTATGATGAATTGGGGGCAATTCAAAAGATATAGAGCAACCTTGTCACCCTTCTTAACCCCCAAATCGAATAGGGCAGCAGCAAACCTATCGACATGGTCTTTTAACTCCGAATAAGTTATCTTCCTGCCATAGAATATCACTGCAGTTCTATCTCGCCATTTCTCCACCGCTTCGTCGAAAACCTGGGGCAGAGATTTCTCTGGGATATCGATTTCCGCAGGGATTCCTTCAGGATAATACTTAAGCCATGGCTTCTGTTCATATTCAGCCCTAGCATCCATAATCCCGCCTCCTCGTTTGTTTCATCAATCCATAATAGCACAATAATTTGGTTTTGACTTTTAGGGAACCCGCTGCTGCCGTTCAGAGAAATAACAGATACGGCGCAAGACCTAGTCAAATTGAGGAAGAAGCGCAGTAAGGAACTCACGAGCGGGGGGTTAGGGCTATTAGCTTATTATGCCGCTGACACAGCAGCATTCAGTAGGTAGAAATGGGTTCTTTGTCTGTAATGACCTTCGTGGTTGTGGCCACTTGATGGCGAATATGCTTGGGCATAGTGAACATGGCCTGGTGAGTAAGGCCATCGTAGGATTTTGGCTCTTTCAATAGCCTGGCTGAGATTCTAACATCGATCTCCTCAGGTGTTAACTTGGTGGGGTCAAGGCTTTGGGAGGCGGAGATAAATCCCCACAGGCTAGCAAAGGACGGGATGTGGGCTTGATAAGGACGAACTATAGGGAAAACGGATTCCAAGGTGCTTGCAATAGCAGCGAAATTTTGCAAATCAGTCCAGCCAGCAGGCTCAGCTTGGATAGACATAATGCCATCGCCCTGCAGCTTTTGCTTGACTACCTGATAGAACTCCCGGGTATACAGTAAGCGGCATGGTCCCTGTGCCAGAGGGTCAGCCAAGTCAATGATGATAACATCAAATGTATCCTTGCTTTCCTCTAGGTATTTCCTGGCATCAGCGAAATGAAGTTCTGCCCGTGGGTCATCGAACGAATTCTTGTGAAAGGAAGGCAGCAACCTGCGGCAAATATCTACTACCTCCTTATCAATATCCACCATGACTGCCTTTCCCACCGCCTTGTGTGCCAGCACCTCTCGAAGGGTAGCACCCTCGCCACCCCCAGCGATGAACACCTTCTCCGGATTGGGATGAGTGAGCATAACCGGATGCACTAAGGCTTCATGATAGATAAACTCATCCTTCTCACTGGATTGAATTTTGCCATCGAGGATGAGACAGATACCGAAGCTGCCAGTGTCGATGATATCTACAGACTGGAACTCAGTTCGCCACGAATACACCACCTCCTTAATACTATGTAACATAGTAATGTCAGGGCTGATATAGTCATGAAACCATTTATGTTTATCAGGGTCGCTATCTTTCATTTCGCCACATAGCTAACTTGGCTATCTTCTACCATTCCCCTTCGGATCTCGATCAAGGAGTGATTCTTGGATTGCAACTGCTGTACTATTACCCTAGCAGCCTCCTCGGGCTTCACAGTGTCTCCACAGGTGAAGACGTCAACGGCTGCATAGCCATATTCGGGCCAGGTGTGAATGGCAATGTGCGATTCAGCAATATTAACCACTCCACTTACTCCATACGGGGAAAAACGGTAGAAGGACTCTCCTACCACCGTGGCGCCACATTGAATGGCAGCCTCATGGAGACATTCTTTGATGAAATCTAAGTCATTTAGCACCTCCTTATCGCAGTCTTTCAATTCTAGTAGCAGATGTCTTCCCAGCGCATACAAATCACCTTCCCCCTTTAGATTTTTTACTACCGCCTTTTGGGCAGCAAAGCGCATTTTATATCATATGGCCTGCTATTATCAATACTTCCATAGCTGTTTCTGCTAAAATATCACTTCTAGGCTCATGCCTGAAGAAGAACGACTGGTTACTGTCTGTACTGCTAGGCAAATAGAGGCGCAAGTAATCAAAGGGCGGCTGGAGAACGAAGGTATCCCAGTTCTTCTGTCTTACGATAGCGCTAGCTTAGTCTATGGTTTTACTGTTGATGGCTTAGGCGAGGTAAAGATAATGGTGCCAGAGCATCTGGCTGAAGAGGCAAAGGAGATACTGGGAACCTAGCTTATGACTTCAAGATTAGAGCGCATAACTGGGCAGCGCTTGCAGAGCCTGAACAGGCTTCGGGCTTGTGGCGTGAACCCTTATCCCCATTCTTATCATCCAAGCCACACTACCGCAGAGGCAATAACCTTGTTTGAACAAGGAAAGAGCCCGGGGGACATATCTCTTGCCGGGCGAATTATGGCCAGACGCAAGATGGGCAAAATAGCCTTTCTTGATATTCGCGATGCCTCCGGCAAGATACAGCTTTGTTTCCGCCAGGATATTCTTGGCCCACAAAGGTATGAATTTCTGCAAGAAATCGATATTGGTGACATCCTAGGAGTGAAAGGCGAACTTTTCCGAACAAAAACAGGTGAGACCAGCCTTGATGTCTCCGATTACACTATGTTGTGCAAATCGCTTCGTCCGTTGCCCGAGAAATGGCACGGGCTCGTGGATGTGGAAAAGAGGTACCGCCAGCGATATCTCGACCTTATTTCCAATCAAGGAGCGAGAAACATCTTTATCCTGCGCAGCCGAATTATCACAGCTATAAGAGACTTTCTGGATAGCCGGGGCTTTATGGAAGTGGAGACTCCAGTGTTCCACTCACAGGCTGGAGGGGCATTAGCTTCTCCCTTCCTTACCCACCATCACGCGCTTGATGAAGGCCTCTACTTACGCATTGCCCTGGAGCTTCACCTCAAGAGATTGATAGTGGGCGGCTTTGAGAGGGTTTACGAAATAGGGCGTGCCTTCCGCAACGAAGGCATATCTGTTAAGCATAATCCAGAATTCACTTTGCTCGAGTGTTATCAGTCCTATAGCGACTACAATGATATGATGGGTTTAGTTGAGGAACTGGTTTCTCACATCGCTCGGGAGGTTCTGGGCGATATGAGGATCCAAGTTGGTGAGAACAGCATCGATCTTGCCCCTCCATGGCAAAGGCTTTGTCTGCGCCAGGCAATCGAAGATTGCAGTGGCATTGATTTTGAGAATCATCCCGATACCCTCTCGTTAAGATCACGGATGGAGGAGATGGGACTGGAAGTTGACCCTGCCAAGGAGCGAGGGAGGCTCATAGACGAATTGATTTCCACCTTCGTTGAGCCAAAGCTCATCCAGCCAACTTTTCTCCTCGATTATCCCGTGGAAATGTCGCCGCTAGCTAAGAGGAAGAGGGACGATGATCGCCTCGTAGAAAGGTTTGAGGCGTTTGTTAATGGCATGGAGATCGCCAACGCCTTTACTGAGCTCAATGACCCTTTGGAACAGAGGGAACGCTTCAGCCAGCAGCTAGAAGAACGGGATGAAGAAGCCGAGGTTGCTGATGAAGATTTCCTGGAGGCGTTGGAATATGGAATGCCGCCTACCGGTGGTCTAGGGATGGGCATTGACCGCCTGGTAATGCTGCTCACCGGGCAAAGCTCCATACGTGAAGTCATCCTTTTTCCCCAACTAAGGACAAAGCCAAGGTCCTGAGCGAAGAGAAGGAACCAATGCTTGATATTAGGCTCATCCGTGAAAACCCCCAACTGGTTCGCCAAGCATTGAGCGAAAGGAGCGATACAATCGCTCTTGACACCATTATTGAAACCGATAGCCATTATCGTAGCTTGCTTCATGACGTGGAGCTGCTTCGTGCTCAACGCAACGAAGGGAGTAAACGACTGGGCAGCCTCAAGGAGAAGCCACCTGAGCTCATTGCCGAGATGCGCCAATTGGGAGATAAAGTATCTAGTATCGAACAGGAAATTGGCCAGGTCAAATCCAACCTTGAGGACTTGCTGCTTGACTTGCCTAACATTCCCCATCC
>JADFUX010000038.1 GCA_015222255.1 Chloroflexota bacterium | reverse complement strand
TCAAAAACCAAAAACTAGGGACTTAGTTATCTCTTCTATGCTGTGGTTCAAGGCTTCCCTATTGGCATATCTTACATTCAGGATTCTGCCAGAAATCTTGTGAGCTTGCAGCTCAAGATATCGGCATTCCTTTAACAACGGCTTGAGGATAAGCCTGTTGCCTCCAAAGAAGACATAGTCCACGCTGTAATTCTTGAATCTCTCCTCGATCCTGTTGCTAACTCTCCTCAAGAAGTCTTTTTTCTGCTCCTCTGTTCTTCGGGCGAACCTTTTCTCGCTCATGCCTCCTTTCCTGTGCTCCTTGTGGATATAGCCCGTGCCAGTCTTCGACTCCACAAGATTGTCATGGTCAAAAATCCCTAAAGAGTACGAACCCCATGCTACCAGCACGACACCGGTGGTATATCTTCGCTCGAGCGTTTCACACAGAAGTGAAGCATCAAGCTCACCGACCGAAATCCTATCATCGCCAATTGGGAACGGAGGTAGCACTATGTATTTCTCACCGTTTTCCCCCCAAAATATAACTGCCCCCGTTCTGTACCTCCCAGCCTCTATAACAAGAGCTTCATTAGCGACTGAGTGTTTGATCTCACCGGCACAAATGTCATGTCCAGCCTCGATCAATAGTTCACTTATCCGATGGGGAAAGGAGGAGGGCTTTATGTACAGGTTTACATAATCTCCAGGGCTGGTTCTTAGCTTAGCCAAAAAGATGTGCAGCTTCCTCTTGCTGAGAGCCTCCCTTTTCATGCGTCAAAATGGCCATGACAGCCAAGAAGTCACTTTCCCGGGTTATACAGCTTGGAACATTCAAGCAGGTGGTTTGTTTTCTTCAACTCACTCCGTCTCTGGCTCAATCAGTCCATAGTTGCCGTCTTTGCGGCGGTATAACAAGTTGAGTTCACTAGTGTCGGCATTGATGAAAAGGAAGAAATCGTGTCCCAAAAGCTCCATGTGGTTTACGGCCTCGTCTTCAGGCATTGGTTTAATAAGGAAATGCTTGGTTCTCACAATCATTTTGGGAACCTCTGCCTCGCCTTCCTCCGTTGCTGCCTCTTGGCGAGCTAGGGAAGTGCCTCTGCCTTTGTTGTAGCGCTTGCCTTTGTACCGCTCAATTCGGGTGGCTAGGGCATCTGATATGTTATCAATCGCGGTGCGAATATCCTTGGCTTTCTCTTGCGCCCTGATTAGAGTGCCTCTGCTGTCAAGGGTGACCTGAACGGTGAATCGCTTCTCAGGCAGTTTTGACCTTTCCTCGGAAATCTCTACCTTGCCCTCAGTAATCGCAGGCAAGTATCGATCTAGCTTGCCGATCTTCTTGTTAACATATTCTTCTATCGTCTCGGTGATTTCTACATCATTCTTGGCGAGAATCTGAAGATTCATATTGCCTCCTCACTCTTGGATTTCTCTGGCCAAAGTCAAACCCCATACAGAAATCGCCCCTTTACTTTTGAGGGCTTGGGCACATGACTCCAATGTAGCCCCAGAGGTACACACATCGTCAATAAGGATAACCTGTTTACCGCTCACCCTTGCATTCCGACATGAAAAGGCATCAATCACATTCCTTTGGCGCTCCTCTAGATTGGCCGCTTTCACCTGAGGCTTGGCCTCCTTAACTCGAATGAGGCAATCCTCGATTACCGGGACATTGATGAGCTTACCTAGCTCCCAAGCCAAAAGCTTGGATTGATTATAGCCTCGCTCCCTCAATCGCTTGGGATGGAGAGGCACTGGGACAAGAACTTCACCAGGCAAGGGATTTGACTCTAGGTAATTGGCCAGTAATTCAGCTAGGCAGGGAGAAATCGCCTTCAAATTACTGTACTTGAGCTGGTGAATGGCCTGGCGTGTTACGCCATCAAAGCGGAATGGGGAACGGATACCATCGATTTCAGTTTGCGTTGCCCTGCAGTTGGAACACAAAATGCCACTTGCTTGATGGCTGCCACATTTGGGACAGATTGGAGGCATTAACCTAGGTGATTTCTCTTGGCAATCACGGCAGAGAAAACTCCCCACTGTCCCACAGCCAACACATTGGCGCGGGAAAAAGGAATCAACTGCTAGCTCAAATACTTGACCTAAGCGAAGCAAACTTACTATTTGGGAGCAAATTCCCGGTGTGAACGACTATGAAGTGCTCCGCTGAGAATGGGTTCGTTTATGTATACCTCGCCATTCCTGATTTTTATGTTATAGCCGCAATCGGGATTGGTACATACCCAGGCTTTGTAGTGAATTGCTGCTCCTTGACCACCGAAGTCGGAAAGAGGCACCAAATCGCCCGTACCACACTTCTGACACTTAGCAAAACTGGAGTTCTCCAAGGATTCCACCTCCCAGACCAAAAATAATGGTTAAGTTTACGCTAAAACGGCTGAAATGGCAAGGGAATTCTGACCTAAATTGGCAAAAAACTCTGTTTTGTCCACCGGCTTTACCCGACCTTTAGCTTAACTAGCGAAAGACGAGTGTAAATAGGTCCACTGGGTGTTAGCTGGCTTCTCATCAAGCTAACGTGTTCGACATCGAGACAGTGGTTGATTTCCAGGTCCGTGGACATTACCAGTTCGCCGAAGCTCTTTCTCTGTATAGGTGAGGCTGTTTCTCTGATGCGAGCCAAAGTCAGATGCGGCGCAAAGGGACGTTCTTCTCTGGCAAAGCCCAAATGAGTGAGTGCAAAATCAACGTTTTGCTGTAGGCCTAATAGCTTGTCTAGTTCCCCGCCAATACCAACCCAGAGAACGCGAGGCTGCTTCATATTGGGGAAAGCCCCCAATTCAGAAAGCTCCAAATGGAAGGGAGAAATGCCTCGAGCAGCTTCCTCTATAGCTTTGGTTACCTCGGTTACTTGCTTGGAGGAAATGTTGCCCAAGAACTTCAACGTCAGGTGAATGGCGCCAGGACCTACCCATTTGATGAATGTATGCTCATCTCTCTCCAGTTCACGCCTTAGCCTAGCTAGGCTACCCTTGATTTCATCGGGCAATTCAATAGCGATAAAAGAACGTATTTGCTCAGGAAGTTGTTGCAAGCTCCCTCCTTTCAACGAGATAGCAGTTTCTGGGCGTTACGCCCCAAGATGTCATTCTTGTCTTCTTCTGGGAGCTCCGAATATCGGATTTGGGCAATTATTGGACTTTGGGAGATAAGAGGATAATCGGTGCCAAAAAGTATTTTGTTGCTGCCAACAATGTCACTTACTCGCGGGAAAATCTGAGGTCGGTACAGGAAAATGCTGGCCGCAGTATCGAAGAAGACGTTAGTTAGCGCTTCAGCTACTTCAGGCATCAAAGCATAGAAGGGCAAGCCACCACCCCAGTGGGCACAAACGATGTTCAAATTAGGGTAGCTCAATATGAAGGAATACAGAATATCGGGGGTAATACTTCCCTTGCCAATATATTGATGTCCCACGGGCTCAGAAGAATGGGTTAAGAAGATAAGGTCATGTCTGAGTGCTACATCAACCAAGGATTTCATGGTATCGCCTGTGAAGTCAAAACCCTGGACATCAGGCCTCATTTCCCCGATTCCTCTGGCTCCTGCTTCAGCGCAGCGCTCCAGCTCAATTATGGCGGCATCACCAGCAGCAGGTTGAATGCAACAGAAGCCAACGAGCCTTTTAGGATACCGCGCCACTGAATCCAGGATGTAATCGTTAGTTTCTACACAGAGCTCGTGGCTTACCCAACCTATGTTGAGCGCCACGGATATATCAACCTCTGCCTCATCCATGCTGGCGATTAGTTCTTCAGCCGTTGCCAGCTTCGCTTTTGGTTCGGAATAAAGCAACGAGAAGCAAGGGTCACGCTTAGCATATTCCTCACGTTGTTGCTTTATCCATGGGGGAAATATGTGGGTATGAAAATCTATGATCACTGAAAGAATTATACCTGAGTCTGCTCAGGGCCTCAATGGAAGCAAAGCAAGAAAACTGGAAATATCACAGAATCACGTAGACATAGGTCATATCGGTAGTCTACAATTTAATTGCAACAAATGCCAAATCATGCCGAGCCATCCTCTCGACTGACTCCACCAATCAACAAATCAAACCTATCTGTGACGGAGCTCAAGGAAGTAGCCAGGAATCTGCGCCGCCATGTAGTCAAAATGATAGCCGCGGCAGGTAGTGGTCATCCTGGTGGCTCTCTATCGGCCGCTGACATCATCACCGCACTGTATTTCAGGGTCTTGCGCTACGACCCACACAACGCACAATGGCCAGATCGCGACCGATTCATATTGAGCAAAGGGCATGCGGCCCCAATCCTGTACGCCGCCCTTGCTGAAAGTGGTTATTTTCCTGTGGAAGAACTGCTCACGTTGAGAAAGTTGGATAGCCGCCTTCAAGGACACACTGATAGGAATCTCACCCCTGGGGTGGAAATGTCTGCCGGCGCTTTGGGACAGGGCTTGTCCTTTAGTGTTGGCGTTGCCTTGGCTGCCAAGCTTGATCGGCGTGATTATCGTGTATATGTTCTCCTGAGCGATGGGGAATGCGATGAGGGGCAAACTTGGGAAGCAGCTCTGTCGGCTGCCCATTTCAAACTGGATAATCTGGTAGCCATCGTTGACTGCAACCGGCTGCAGCTCAGTGGCTGGACTCGGGATATCATGAACCTCGAGCCGTTCGCCCAGAAGTGGCAGGCTTTTGGCTGGCATACTATCGAAATAGACGGCCACGACTTCGACGGAATTCTAGCAGCCTTACAGGAATGTCAAAACATGAAAGCCAAGCCAACTGTTGTTATTGCCCATACCACGAAAGGCAAAGGAGTTAGCTTCATGGAGAACAACGTATCATTCCATGGTAAGGCACCTACGCCAGAGGAAGCGGAAAAAGCGCTAAAGGAACTAGGATAGCATTGTCATTGCGAATGCTTTTGCCGTTATTGCGAGCGGAGCGAAGGATCAGGTGAAATCATGGCTGGAATATCCACGCGTGAAAGCTACGGAAAGACCCTGGTAGAGCTGGGGAAAGACAATCCTAATATTATCGTCCTTGATGCGGATTTGTCACCCTCAACAATGACGCACTTCTTTGCCAAGGAATTCCCTGATCGCTTCTTCGATTGCGGCTTGGAAGAGCAGAATATGATAGGCATAGCTGCGGGATTGGCTGCTTCAGGCAAAACTGTCTTTGCCAGCACCTTCGCTGTCTTCGCCTCCTGTCGCTGCTTTGATCAAGTGAGGATGTGCCTTTCACAGATGGGGTTAAATGTCAAGGTTGTGGCTACTCATGGTGGCATCAGTGTGGGCGAAGATGGGACCTCTCATCAAGCCATTGAGGATTTAGCCTTGTACTGTGCCCTCCCTGGCTTGACTGTTATTGTTCCCGCCGATGGCATCGAGACTGCTGAGGCCGTGAAAGTAGCCGCAAGCACTTACGGCCCTTTCTATATCAGACTAGGCCGTCCCAAAACACCCTTTGTCTATCCTGAGAGCTATCACTTTGCCCTGGGCAAGGCGGTGACTATGAGACAAGGCAGAGATGCTACGGTTATAGCTATGGGCATCATGGTAGCCATGGCTTTGGAGGCATCGGACGTCTTGGCGAGGCAAGGGATAGACTGCCGAGTAATCAACATGCATACTCTCAAGCCACTGGATGAAGAAGCCGTAGTCAAAGCAGCCTCAGAGACGGGTGCCATTGTTGTCGCTGAAGAGCATTTAGCGCATGGTGGCTTGGGTAGCCGAATTGCTCAGGTAGTAGCTAGAGAAAAGCCAGTGCCTATGGGATTCGTCAACCTTGGTGACAGATATGCCTCATCAGGCAAAGCTGAGGAGCTCCTTGAGAGATACGGCCTCACTGCTAAGGATATTGAGGAGGGGGTGAGGGCGGTGGTTAAGAGAAAGCAAGATACTTAAGCTGGGTTTCAAAGCGTACCCGCCTCTTTCCCAAACGACTTGCGCCCGCGCTAATTTCCCGAGAGAGCACCGCGCCTCGTTCAGGGAGTATCACAATGTTCCTGGATGCTAACCGTCCTGCCTCAAATAGTCCATAAGCTCGCTAAAGCTTGGAGGAAATTCCGGCTTAAATGTTAGGAAGGATGGAGTGGGGTATCTCATTCCAGCCTTATGCGTTGCTTCAAGTCCTTCAACTAGCGCCTCCACTTTGCTTATAGGTACAGCAAAGGAAACCTCGTGATCTTGTGTTTGGGCAATCATTCGGTCACCCCCACCAACCACAATGAACTGGCACTGGTCAGTCAGGATCGTCTGGGTTATCTCTGCGCCACAGGCGAAGCCGCCTGAAGCGCTGGAAACGACAGGTTCACCTGTTCCATATACAGCAGCCTGTATTAGTCGGGCTATCTGAGCCGGGTTGCCATAGATTATTATGACTTGCGG
>JADFUX010000037.1 GCA_015222255.1 Chloroflexota bacterium | reverse complement strand
TATGTGGTTTTTGGGGTAAGGCCAATTAGGATATCGTAGAGGTTTCCCCTGTATTGACGTGATGAACATGCCGCAGTGGCATTTATGATCCACTCCGTTGGCATCGCTCTGCCGCCGATCTTGAAGAAATCAATGCCCAGTTCTTCATAAATATGTATGTCCTCAGGCCTTATCCAGCGGGCCTTGATAAGTTGAGAAGTATCACTGAGCCTGCTTGAAGCACAATGAAGTACGCAGTAGTCCATATAGAAGCCGTTAAGCGCGTTGTGATTTTGAGTGGCGTGTCCTATGGTGTTGTTGTGATAGTATTCGAAGGGACACTGATAGAGACAAAGGCTATTTGTCAGTACACCCAGTTCACAGCTTACGGCATCTCTGATAGCCTCAAGTAGTTTGAAGTCCCGGTTCACGTTAGAATCCAGGATAATGGAGTCAGCCCCAAGGGATTCAAAGAACTTAGCCCGTGCCACGCTGTTTACATGGGCTATGGTTGACACCTCCACTTTAAGGTGGGGAAACTGGCACTTCACAAGCTCCAGCAAGTACGGGATAGCAACGGTAACACTATCTACCTTGGCATCACTGAGCCATTCGAGGTGTTGGAGCAGTTCCCGATGAGTGTCTTGATCCCACTCCATATTATTCATGCACGGGGCATTCAGAAGATAATTGAAGGTTAAGTCAGCGTTATGGGCCAGGTTGATATATTCCTGTGCTTGTTCTGTTGTCATTTGGGGAATATCGGGGCCTGACATCCCGCTTCCCATCATGGAGGTGGGCAAAACACCAAATATTTGAATGTCTGCCTTAATCTGGCTTAGAGGCGGTATCAGCTCGGTGTCCCAGTTCGTTGGCGCTAATAAACGCATATTTAATTCGCTTGAAGGATAATTTCGATGTAAACTCTAGCATGCTAAGGCTATTATAGCATAGTACCTAGTCTTATGATATATATATAATATAGAGTGAAGTAATTTGTCAATAGGGCAGAGTATTTTGTCTATGTGCCACGTCTCAAGGCGGCGTAAACTTGAATCTTAAAGAGATCTTGGCGGCGACTGCCAGCGAAGTGCCGGGAAAGACTGCTATTGCTCACGGTTCTCAGAAGCTTACTTATGAGGAATTGGAGCAAGCTTCCAATAGAGTAGCTAATGCGCTTATAGAGCTAGGGGTGGAGAAAGGTGATCATGTAGCTATTCTACTGTCTCATACTCCTGAGTGGGTCATCAACTATTTCGGAATTATTAAGACTGGTGGCGTAGTCGTGCTCCTGAGCACTATGCTCAAGGCACCTGAGCTTGATTCTTTGTTGCGTGACTCTGATGCCAAAGTCCTGATAACCGAAAAGGCTTTTTCTCATACGCTTTCCGCGGTTTTCCCTGGCCTCTACCTGCTAAAGCGGGTTGTGGAGGTTGATGGAGACTTCTACAAAGTGACGATGGCTGGTGGTTCTGCCATGCCGCCTGATGTTGGTATCGATGACGAGGATGAGGCCAGTATCATATACACCTCTGGCGTGTTAGGGAGGCAAAAAGGTGTAGTGCATACCCACGCTTCCTTTTTGGGGACTCCCGACATAGTTTCGGCGGGTGTAGGGCGGAGCAGGGAAGATGTGGTTATAGATCCGGTTCCTTTTTTCTACCTTTTTGGATTGAGCGAGGTTCTTTTCGGTTCCATCATCAAGGGTGCTACTGTGGTAATCATCCCTGTTTTTACTCCCAGAGCTGTCTTGGAAGCTGTAGAGAAGGAGAAGGGAAGCATCCTTTTTGGGGTTCCCGCAATGCATAATGCCTTAGCCATGCTGCGTGACGAGGTTATCAAGCGCTATGACCTCAGTTCATTGCGAGTGGCCTCTACTGCTGGAGCGAAGTCCTCTCCTCGCCTCATGAAGATTCTAGAGGAAAAGTTAGGTTTGACTCTCTGTGAGGCATATGGTCTTTCGGAGCTTTCCGTCGTTTCTATGAGCACTCTTGATGACAGTAGACTGGGAACGGTAGGGAAGCCAATCTGTGACCTCAAGATAATAAGCGAGGACGGTAAGGAGGTTAATCAAGGTGAAATGGGTGAGGCTGTCTTTAAGGTTCCCTGGATGATGAAGGGATACTACAAGGCACCTGACCTCACGGCTCAGGTTCTCAAAGATGGCTGGTTTCATACTGGCGATTTGGTTAGGATGGATGAAGATGGTTACCTTGAATATGTGGAGAAGAAATCGTTCATAATAGTGACCCCAGCGGGGCTTAAGGTCTCTCCCTGGGAAGTCGAAGATGTGCTTGTGAGGCACCCTGCTGTGGCTGAAGTAGCCTGTGTGGGAGTCAAAGATAGGCGACAGGGCGGGGAAATCCCTACAGCTCTTATAGTTCTTGAGGAAGGACAAAGCGCTACCGCTGAAGACATAGCCAGTTTCTGTGGCCAGAACTTAGCTGATTTCAAGCTGCCCCGTCGGATGGAGTTTGTGGATAGCATACCCAAGACGGGCTCCGGCAAGATAGACAGGAGACGACTCAAGGAAGGAAGATGGGCTCATGGTTGACTGCATGCTCATTGCTCTTTTCGGGAAATCCACCGGCGATTGCTGTGTGCGGAGAACAATGCCTTGGAATAGACGTCTAAGACAATCCTGGCCTCTTCTGTGAAATGTTCTTCGGTCAGCGATGTTTAGGGGTGGGGGAAGATTCTGTCCCGTAGTGAGGTGGCCACCCTTGATGCCCTGACTGATGTGACCTTCGCTGTTCTTCTTACGACCATAGGGGCAAGAATCAAGGAAGGGCAATATGGCAGGAGCAACCAAGAATTGGTGATTGAAGGATTCTGGGCAGTCCTAGAGGCTGAGGATATCCCAGGGCGAAAATTTAGTCCCTGTTGTGAACTCCAGGGAGGGAGGAGAATTTGGCATCGTGGGGTTTAGGGACTTCCTCGTCATCTAGCCGCAGAATACGGTTCGGTCCCAGTGGCAAAATCTTCCTTTCTCTGTTTGTATCACCGCGACATCAACACTATGAACCTGTCCTGTGAGAATCTAGCCGTAGCTTTGGAG
>JADFUX010000036.1 GCA_015222255.1 Chloroflexota bacterium | reverse complement strand
GTCACTGGTGGTGGTGGTGGGGGCAAGGCAACTATGGCTCAGGCAGGAGGCAAGGATTCATCTAAGCTTGGTGAGGCTTTGAACTTAGTTGAATCTGTCATTGGAAACACAGCGAAGCAGTCTCGTGAGACTTGATTCTTGATATGCGTAGCTTGGGATTAGATATCGGGGACAGAAGGACTGGGGTGGCAATAAGCGATGCAGAAGGTCTCATCGCCTTCCCTCTATGCGTCATTGACCACAAGAACGAGGAAGCAGCCATAGCCGATGTTATGAGATTTGCTCAGCAGTATCAGGTGGAGCGCATTGTGGTTGGTTTGCCTTATTCCCTGGACGGATCCATTGGGGGACAAGCTGAGAAGGTAACCGCTTTCACTGAGAGACTTCGAAATGTCATTGCGGGCGAAGCGAAGCAATCTTATTTTGCTAGACTTGATATACAAATGTGGGATGAACGGCTCTCCAGCAAAGCTGCTGAGCGGTTAATGATGGAGGCTGGTGGTGGGAGAAATAGACCGCGCTCTAGGGCAAGAAAGGGGTCCGAGACTCAGCGCCTTTCGGCTAAAGCTGCAGTAGATGCTGTGGCAGCAGCTTTTATCCTCCAGGGTTTTCTGGATAGCGTGAAGGAAATGTCATTGTGAGCGAAGGAAGGCTTCCTATTTCCCGCAGCAGTGTTTGTATTTCTTACCTGAGCCGCAAGGACAAGGGGCGTTGCGGCCAACTCTCTTGCCTGCTACTACAGCTTGCTTTCTGCGCGGGGGTTCCTTGCTCACGTTGATGTGGTAAATGCTGTGGACAACGTCATATTGGATGCCAGACAAAAGGGCTTCGAAAAGGCTATGGCCCTCCCTTTTGTAAACCACCAGCGGATTCTGCTGCCCGACAGCTCGCAGTGCTATGCCGCGGCGCATCCGGTCCATAGCAGTAAGGTGCTCCATCCATAATCTATCAACAACGCGAAGCATTACTTGACGTTCCACGAGGCGCATGATATCAGCACCTATCTCCTGCTCCCGTTGGTTGTAAAGCTCCGCGGCGTAGTCACTGAGCCTTTCTGCGATTTCCTTGCCGTTGGAGCGAGATTGCTTCGCTTCGCTCGCAATGAGATGTTGCGGTGGTGGTGGGAGGACAGAGGAAAGATCTTGAAGCAAACTGGATGAGTCTAGCTCGCCCAGACTACGGTCAAAGTGAGCGTTGACCACGGCTTGAATTTCCTCCTGAATCATAGAGATTATGTTCGCCTTGAGGTCGGCACCACTGAGGATTTTCTTCCTCTCGGCGTAGATCATCTCACGGTGCTTGTTAATCACATCGTCATATTCAACAAGATGTTTACGAATATCAAAGTGATAGCCCTCCGTCTCCACCTGGGCATTGGCTATACTCTTGGTAACCAAGCTATGCTCAATAGGGGTGTTCTCATCCATTCCGGCCCACTGCATAAAGCCCTTGACGCGCTCACCGCCGAAACGGCGAAGGGCCTCATCCTCCAAAGAGGCATAAAAACGAGAGCTGCCCGGGTCTCCTTGTCTTCCTGCCCTCCCCCGAAGCTGATTATCAATGCGTCTAGCTTCATGATGCTCGGTGCCGATGATATGAAGTCCACCGGGCTCGACTACCTTCTCATGCTCCTCAAGCCATTCTTCATGGCTACGCCCCTCAGGATTGCCACCGAGAATGATATCCACGCCGCGCCCAGCCATGTGCGTAGCCACCGTCACCGCTCCCAGATGCCCAGCCTGGGCAATAATGCCCGCCTCGCGCTCATGATTCTTAGCATTCAACACCTGATGCGGTATACCCCTTCTCGTCAGAAGGTCGCTCAGATACTCTGATTTCTCGATGGAAGTTGTGCCTACAAGAACAGGCCTGCCCCCGTTATGCAATTGCTCGATTTCCCTGACCGCAGCGGCAAACTTGGCTTTCTCATCTTTGTAAATCTGGTCAGGGTATGCGGTGCGAATCAAGGGTTTATTGGTTGGTATGACCACTACCTCCAGTTCATAGATCTTGTGAAGCTCCTCAGCTTCAGTGGCGGCAGTTCCAGTCATGCCTGCCAGCTTCTGATACAGGCGGAAGTAATTTTGGAAAGTGATGGTGGCTAAGGTAACGCTTTCTCGTTGGATTTTTACTCTCTCCTTAGCTTCAATAGCCTGATGCAGCCCCTCGGAGTACCTTCGCCCAAACATCAACCTACCAGTGAATTCATCAACAATAATCACCTGATCATTCTTGACTATGTAGTCTTTGTCCCTCTTAAACAAGGCATGGGCCTTAAGGGCACTCTCCAGATACTCAGTAAGGAAATGATTAGAGGGGTCATAGAGGCTAGGTGCTTTGAGCAAACCTTCCTTCTTGAGCATCCTCTCCATGTTGGTGATACCAGTGTCGGTAAGGCTTGCAGTACGCGTCCTCTCATCAATGGTGTAATCTTCCTCTTTCTTTAGGCGAGAAACTAGATGAGCGAAGATATAGTATTTCTGTGTAGCTTCTTCGGCAGGACCGCTTATGATCAGCGGAGTGCGGGCCTCGTCAATGAGGATATTATCAACCTCATCAACAATAGCGTAATTAAGTGACCTCTGGACGCACTGAGATAGATCCAAAACCATGTTGTCTCTAAGATAGTCGAAACCAAACTCGTTGTTGGTGCCATAGGTCACGTCTGCTTCATAAGCCTGGCGTCGCGTGATGGGATTGAGGAAACGCCACTTCTGGTCCTCCGATTCATAGCTCGGGTCGTAAATGTACGAAGGGGCGGGCTCATTTGGGTTCTGTTGGGCATTGATACAGGAAACGGTTACCCCCAAAGCATGATAGATGGGTCCCATCCAATGGCAATCTCGCTTGGCCAAATAATCGTTAACTGTAACCAGATGGCAACCTTCCTCGTTGAGAGCATTGAGATAAAGGGGTAGGGTAGCTACTAAGGTCTTTCCTTCACCAGTTTTCATTTCGGCTATTTTGCCTTGGTGAAGGACGATCCCACCCATTAACTGGACATCAAAATGCCTCTGCCCTATAGTTCGCTTAGCTGTTTCTCTAACCGCAGCATAGGCTTCGGGCAAGAGCTTATCCAGGCTTTCACCATCCCTTAATCGAGCCTTGAACTCATCTGTTTTTCCTCGAAGCTCAGCATCGCTCAGCTTCTCGAAGTCAGGCTCAAGTGAGTTTATTCGGGCAACTAAAGGCTGAAGGCGTTTTAGCTCCTTCTCATTGGAATCAATTAACCCGCCAAGCCACTTAAACATTGTTACTCGAACATTGCTCCTACGGATAAGCCCGTGTGAATGCGGTGGATAGCTTCGCCGAGAAGCGAAGCTGTAGGCAAGACAGTGACTTTATTCAGCTTTTCGTTGGCGGCAACAGGTATAGTATCGGTGACCACCACCTCCTTTACCGGGCTGGAGGCTATCCTTTCAGGAGCTGAATCGGAAAAGACAGGATGGGTGCAGCAGGCATAGACCTCAGTGGCCCCATGGTCCAAGAGGGTATTGACCGCGCCAATTAAGGAGCCAGCAGTATCAATTTCATCATCGACGGTCAGGGCGTGCATCCCCTGAACCTCGCCAATTATGTTGAGGGTCTCAGTAGCATCACTATTTCCCAGGCGCCTCTTTTCAATAATGGCCAGTGGCGCATGGAGTTTAGCAGCGAGGTCGCGGGCTCGCTTAGAGATGCCGATATCAGTAGCTACTACCACTAGATTGTCAAGAGCCCTGTCTTCGAAGTATTGGGTGAGGAGAGGCAAGGCACTGAGCTCATCAACAGGTATATTAAAAAAGCCTTGAATTTGAGGAGCATGGAGATCAATAGCAAGTACCCTATTGGCCCCAGCAGTGGTAAGCAAGTCAGCGATCAAGCGAGCAGTGATAGGCACTCGTGGTTGGTCTTTCTTGTCGGTGCGACCATAGCCATAATAGGGGATAACAGCAGTGAGTCGCGCTGCGGAAGCCCGCTTAAAGGCATCAAGCATAATAAGCAACTCAACCAAGCTCTTGTTGACTGGGGAGCAAATGGGCTGAATAACAAAAACGTCTCGCTGACGAACATTCTCCAAGATGCGAACGAAGATGTTCTCATTGCTGAATTCGAAGATCTCGGCTCTACCCAGGGGCATGCCTAAATAATCACATACTGCCTGAGCTAAAGCAGGATGAGCATTGCCGCTGAAGACTTTCAATTCATCCATAATGACTCCTCTACTCAGATGGTTGAGGTGATTATAGCATGGATGCAGTTCCAGTCGCTAAGGATGGCATTGTTGTGAAAGGAGAGAAAACGCGGGCTGGCGCCTTATTCTTAGAGTGGCCTCGCATGAGGCGACCTCATTACAGAACTGCAAGCTAGAGCTAGAAAAAGCACTGCTGCACCTATCATGATGGCGATATTGTAGCTTGCCGTAATGTCGAAACTGTAACCAGCTAATAGGGGGCCAAGCGTCCCACCAACGCCAGCTGCTACGGATAACGTGCCAAAAATGCTGCCATGAAATCTCGTCCCAAACCAGTCAGCGATTACTGCTGGGAACAGGGGAACACAAGCTCCATAGCCAAAACCAAAAATAGTTGAGAAGAGGTAAAACTCCCACGGCTGCCTCGCTTTGAGCAACCACAGCATGATGATAGCCATCAAGAAGTAACCAATGCAGAATGACGCCTTTCTTCCAATTCTGTCTGAGAGACTCCCCATGACTATCCGTCCACCAATGCTAGCCCCGCCGACAAGACCCAGAGCAGTGGCGGCGGTCATCTCCGCGACGTTGAAATCAGTGGCGTATGCTTTCAAATGAACCATCACCATCTGAACCGCCAGGACTAAACAGGCGTACATCACACTCAACAGCCAGAATTGCCTCGTTTTGATGGCTTGCTTGAGCGAGAAATCTACCACGCTGGAAGGCGAATTATCATTCTGCTTGCTTTCTGTTTCCAGTTCCCTCATGCCGTAGGGGAGGAGTCCTTTCTCCGATGGATCGCGGATCATCAATCTGGAAACAGGAAGAGCTATGACTACAACAAGACCAGCCAGGATCAGGTAAGAAGTGCGCCAGTCAAATTCAAAGATAAGGAATTGGGCAAAAGGCGCCAAAAGCAGCGTCCCTATGCCTACTCCAGCCACAGTGAGCCCCAGTGCGGTGCCTCTTCTTTTCACAAACCAGCGTGATACCGTTGATGTCACGGGCAAAAAGCCAAAGCTCATTCCAGTGCCTATCATAATGCCGTAGAACATGTAAAGCTGCCAGGGTGAGTCTATGGTAGACATCAAGGCATAGCCTGAGCCCAAGGCAAGAACAGAAATCATAAGCATAAGCCGAGGACCGTATCGGTCAGTGAAGGTACCTGCCACAAAGTAGATAATGCCGTGCCAGAGAAAATACAGGGAGTAGGCTCCAGAGACCATTGTTCTTGTCCAGCCGAAATCTGCACATAGCTCCGTAAGAAAAACACCATAGGAATAGAGACAGCCCCACTCCACCAACAAAATTACGCAGCCGGCAGCTACTATGACCCATCCGTAGAAGATGCCCGTTTCGGATTTACTAGCCATGTTCCTTTCTTGGCGAGAGCCAATAGAATACGTCTATTTATGTCAAAACAGAAGTAGCGGACTAGACTGTCACTGCGAAGAGCTATGGCCTACGCTATCCCAGGTATGGGGAAACGCTGACACATTTCCTTTACTTCTTCACGAGTTTGTTCCTGAAGATGCTCATCACAGGGAGAAGAGATAACTCGGAAAATCAGAGAGGCGATCCGCTTCATTTCTTCTATGCCAAAGCCCCTCGTAGTCGCTGCTGGTGTACCCACTCTAATACCGCTTGTAATCTGCGGCGGCTTGGGGTCAAAGGGGATGCTATTTCTGTTTACCAATATGCCGGCAGCCTCCAGAGCCTCCTCGATTTCCTTGCCGCTTATTTCAAAGGGGGAAAGGTCAACAAGAACAAGGTGACTATCGGTACCTCCAGAAACAATGCGTAGCCCTCGCGCTTGAAGCTCAGAAGCTAAGATGGAGGCATTCTCTAGCACTGACTTCTGGTAATCTACAAACTCGGGCTGCATGGCCTCAAAAAAGCATACAGCCTTGGCGGCGATGGCATGCATCAGAGGGCCGCCCTGTGTTTCGGGAAAAACCGCAGCGTCAATAACTGAGGCCAATTCCTTATCGCACAGAACAAATCCGCCTCTTGGACCCCGCAGAGTCTTTTGAGTGGTAGAAGTAACCACCTGAGCATGAGGAACAGGAGGAGGATGAAGTCCAGCGGCTACTATGCCGGCTATGTGAGCTATGTCAGCCAGCAATCTAGCACTCACCTTGTCAGCTATATAACGAAAGCGTGCGAAATCAATGATGCGGGGATAAGCGCTCGCTCCAGCCACAATCAGTCTGGGCCTGTGTTCCAAGGCCAGCCTCTCTATTTCATCATAGTCAAGCATCTCAGTTTTGGGATTGACTCCATAGGGAATGAATCTATACCACTTTCCTGAAAAATTGACCCCAGAGCCATGGGTGAGATGTCCCCCGTGACTCAGGCGCATGCCCATAATAAGGTCACCATGCTCCAGCAAGGCTGAATAGGCTGCCATATTGGCCTGAGTGCCACTATGAGCTTGAACATTAGCATGTTCAGCCTTGAATAGCTTTCTTGCCCTATCAATAGCCAGATTCTCGACTCTGTCCATGTAGGTGCAACCACCGTAGTAACGATGCCCAGGGTATCCTTCGGCATACTTGTCTGTCATAAGACAACCCTGGGCATCAAGCACCGCTCGGCTGGCATGGTTTTCAGAAGCAATGAGATTTATGGTGCTTGCTTGCCTCTCTGCTTCCAGTTCCAGGATTCGGGCCACTTCGGCGTCGGACTGCGCAATAAAGGATGTTCTTCCTCTTTCCACGTTCGTGCCATAATACTACTCGAATGGTCGTCAGTCAATGAAGAAAGCTCAGCGTCAAGAATGCTGCCACCATTGACGAATCTTGCTCAAAATGCTAGATTGCACACGATTAGCAATCTAAGGGGGCGAGTGCCAGATAATGCTGTCGGAAAGAAGAAAGAGAATCTTGAGGATAGTAGTTGATGATTACGTTGCCGAGGCAACACCCGTAGCTTCAAATACAATTGCTTATAACTATGACCTTAAGGTGAGCCCGGCTACAATCCGTAATGACATGGCGTTTCTGGAAGAGCAGGGATATATTACTCGCCCCCATCATTCGGCTGGTAGCATACCGACTGATAAGGGTTATCGCTATTACGTGGAATCGATAAGCGGAGATATTGAGCTCCCTTTGGCTGAAGAATATCTGGTTTATGACTTGTTTCAGAGAGCAGAGGAGGAGTTCGAGCAATGGCTAAGATTGGCGTCAGCTTGGCTGGCCTACCTTGTTAAGAATATGGCCATAATAAGCCCAGTGAGAACACATCAACATCGCCTTAAGCACTTGGGGCTAGTAGCATTGCAAGATTTTGTGTCTTTGCTGGTTTTGGTTCTTTGTCAGGCCCAAGTTAGAAAGCAGATCCTATCCTTCGACAAGAGAATTACGCAGGATGAGCTAACGAGGCTGGCTAATAGGCTAAATGCTGCCTATTCGGGGATGACCAGCAGTGAAATCTTGGCTAGTAAGACAAAACTCTCGCTCGAGGAAGAGCAAGTAACGAAGTGCTTGGTAGATATGATAGATGCTGAGGACAGGCTGGAATATGGCAAGCCTTACCTTGAGGGACTATGTCTAATGTTGAGTCAGCCTGAGTTCTCCAGCAGCCCGAAAATGCTTAGCATATTGGAGGTGCTAGAGGGTGGGGACTGGTTTAGACACGTGTCTTGCCAAAGGATTTGTGAAGGAGAGACAAGAGTGATTATTGGCGGAGAAAATACCGAGGAGGCACTGCAAGGTTTCAGCTTGGTAATTAGCCAGTATGGGATGCCTGAAAAAGGTAGTGGTCTCGTCGGAGTCCTTGGCCCGAAGCGAATGGATTATGTCAGAGCAATCTCTTCGGTCAATCGCTTCTCATCATTGCTGAGCAAATCACTAGCTGAGTATATCTAAAGGGGGACAGGCTTGGCTGAATACAACGAAATGAGTGAAATGGAAGAGTCTGAGCGGGATGAGGACATAGAAGCCCTGAAGCAAGTTCTGGCTGAGGAGAGGGGGAAGTCGGAGAACTACCTAGCCAACTGGCAGAGGACTCAGGCCGATTTCATCAACTACAAGAAGCGCACTGAGCAGGAAAAAACAGAGATGGTTGAATTTGCCAGTAGCACGCTCATATTGAACTTGCTTAGTGCACTGGATGACTTAGATAGGGCTTTAGCCTCAGTGCCAGCTGAACTGATGGAGTCCAGTTGGACTGAGGGCATTAAGCTCATTTATAATAAGTTCAAGGCAACCTTGGAGGCACAAGGGTTAACTGAAATAGAGGCTAAGGGAGAGCCTTTCGACCCTCACTTGCATGAAGCAGTGATGGGACAAGAGGGTGAGGACGGAATAGTCATTGAGGAGATTCAGAAGGGCTATAAGTTTAGGGACAGAGTAATTCGCCCTAGCATGGTGGTAGTGGGTAAAGGTAAAGGGGGCAAAGAGAAAAGGAGGACCAGACATGGGTAAAACGGTAGGTATTGATTTAGGGACTACACTGAGTGCAGTAGCAGTAATGGAGGGGGGCGATCCCAAGATTATTCCAAGCGCCGAGGGTGGAAACCTTGTCCCTTCGGTGGTAGCCATAAGCAAATCTGGAGAGAGATTAGTAGGAGAACTAGCGAAGCGCCAGGCAATAGTCAACCCCGAGAACACTGTTTTTAGTATAAAGCGGCTCATAGGGCGCAAGTTCCAGGAGTCTTCAGTACAGGATGACATGAAACGCTTGCCGTATAAGATTACTGAAGCCTCCAATGGCGATTGCCGAGTAGTGTTAGGGGGCAAGGAGTACAGCCCGCAGGAAATCTCAGCTATGATACTGCAGAAGTTGAAGACTGATGCGGAGGCTTACCTGGGTGAAAAAGTCACCGAGGCCGTCATCACCGTGCCGGCTTACTTTAATGATAGCCAAAGGCAAGCAACTAAGACCGCTGGTGAGATAGCGGGGTTCAATGTTTTGCGCATTATCAACGAACCTACAGCTTCATCACTGGCTTATGGAATGGACAAGAAAAAGGAGGAAACCATCGCGGTCTATGACCTTGGTGGCGGAACCTTCGATATTTCCATACTCGACCTGGGCGAGGGTACCTTCCAGGTTAAGTCAACTAGTGGTGATACCCACCTTGGTGGCGATGATATTGACCAGAGGGTTATGGATTGGGTATGTGATGAGTTCAAGAAAGAGCAAGGCATCGACTTAAAGCAAGACAAAATGGCACTGCAGCGGCTAAAGGACGCTGCTGAAAAGGCGAAGAAGGAGCTATCTACAGTAACTCAGACGGAGATAAGCCTTCCCTTTATTACTGCTGATGCTACTGGGCCCAAGCACCTCAGCATGACGCTAAGTAGAGCCAAACTGGAACAGCTATCGGCTGACCTGATAGAGAGAAGCCTTGGCCCGGTTCGCCAAGCCGTGTCCGATGCTGGCCTCACACCGCCTCAAATCAACGATGTGATTTTGGTTGGTGGTCAGACAAGGATGCCAAAGGTTCAGGATACCTTAAGACAGTTCTTCGGCAGAGAGCCGGCAAAAGGTGTTAACCCCGATGAGGCAGTAGCCCTAGGTGCAGCGATTCAAGCTGGAGTGCTTAAGGGTGAGGTAGGAGAGATACTTCTCCTTGATGTCACCCCGCTTACCCTGGGCATAGAGACACTAGGAGGGGTAGCTACATCCCTTATCCCTCGCAATACGACTATCCCGACTTCCAAAAGCCAGATTTTCAGTACTGCCGCTGATAATCAATCGAGTGTAGAAATCCATGTTCTTCAGGGCGAACGACCTATGGCATCTGACAACCGCACTTTGGGGCGATTTATGCTCGATGGGATCTTGCCAGCGCCACGAGGTATGCCCCAGATTGAAGTAACCTTTGATATCGATGCCAATGGCATCCTTAGCGTTAGTGCTCGCGACAAAGGCACGGGTAAGGAGCAGAAAATCACCATTACTGCCTCCAGCGGACTTGACAAGGCAGAGGTGGAGAGGATGAAACGAGATGCCGAAGGTTATGCTGCCGAGGATGCTAAGCGCAAAGAGGAGGCGGAATTGCGTAATTCCGCTGATAGCTTGGCTTATACCGCGGAGAAAACGCTTCGAGATTATGCAGATAGAGTACCTGCCGATGTGAAGCAAGAAATAGAAGGAAAGATAGCCAATGTGCGCACCGCACTTCAAGGGAAAGATGTAAACTCCATTCGTAGTTCTATGGAAGAGCTATCACAGACTATGCAGAAAGTTGGCGCATC
>JADFUX010000035.1 GCA_015222255.1 Chloroflexota bacterium | reverse complement strand
TAGACTTGGCTATTTGAACAACCTCGGGGTCAGCGTCAATACCTAGAAGCCTTCCCCCGGGCAAAATCTTCTCTAAAATGGCTGCAGCATGTCCCCCAAAACCCACGGTGCAATCGATAAAGCGTCCCCCGGGTTGAACCCCGAGCCCCTCCATGGCTTCGTCAATTAAGACCGGGATATGAACGGGTGAAGACGCGGTTAAACTCATTTACTGTGCTCCAAGGCTCTCGACGATGTCTTCTACCTGTTCTCCAGCAGATGCTGCTTCTGACCTCCAAAGTTCCTCATTCCAGAGTTCAACACGAGCGTTAGCACCCACGACCATTACCGTATCACCAATGTCAGCATAGGTGCGCAACGGGACAGGCAGCGTTATCCTGCCTTGTCCATCGAAAGAAACACTAAAGGCAGAGCCAAAGATAGCCCGGTTCAACCTCCTCAAGTTAGCTGGGGTTACCACCTTGGCTGCCAGGGTATCAGCCAATCTGTTCCACTCGTTCAGGGGATAAACGTCGATGCATTTCTCTATTCCTTTGGTCAAGATCACGCCATCCCTCATTTGCCGCCTGAATTTTGGAGGTAAAGGCAACCTCCCCTTTTCGTCAACCTTGTACTGATACCCACCAAAGAACAAAGCTACCTCACGCCTAAAGGCTGTTGGCTACCACAAATCCCCACAACTCCCCACAAACATTATACGCTATCATGCCTAGAATTTGTCAATACCCTTTTCCTACTTTTGCATATTTTCCTGCCTTTGATATTCCCTAGTTTCCTCTGTAGCAGGGCGAAGGTTGCCAAATGATCCTTCGCCAAAGTGAGAAGTACTCCAAGAACGCAGCTTTCTTTCATGGCCTCTTTATGATAATATGCGTAGTTTAGAAAGCTGTTGCCAGGGAAACTTTATGCGCATTGACATACTGTGTCTTTTCCCGGAGATGTTTGCTTCACCATTTGAACAAAGCATTGTGAAGCGAGCCAAAGAACGGGCGATAATCGATATCGTGGTTCACAATATTCGTGACCATACACACGATAAGCATCGTACTGTGGATGACTATTCCTGCGGAGGTGGACCTGGAATGCTGCTTAAGCCCGAGCCTATTTTTGAGGCTGTGGAGGCGATAAAGGAACAGACCAATCCAGGCGAAATCCCTATTATTCTGCTTACCCCCCAGGGCAGGCTTTTTACTCAACAAGTCGCCCGAGAGTTGGCTTCTTGCTCTCATCTTATGTTAGTTTGTGGCCACTATGAGGGTGTAGATGAGAGGGTGCGTGAACATCTGGCCACCGACGAAATCAGCATTGGCGATTATGTGCTTAGTGGTGGTGAATTAGCGGCCATGGTGGTGGTGGATGCTATAGCCAGGCTTTTGCCGGGAGCGCTGGGCTCACAAGTGTCACTGAACAGTGATTCCCACAATGATGGGCTCTTAGAGTATCCCCAATACACGAGGCCCAAAACATATCGGGGTTGGTCAGTGCCTTCGGTCTTGCTTTCGGGAAATCATGGCGAAATTGCTCTCTGGAGGCGTCGAGAGGCTATTTTGCGAACGGCGAAGCAGCGACCCGACCTCCTGAGGAAGGCAACTCTATCTACTGAGGAGAGAAAATGGATATCAGAGAGCTTGTCAAGCCAAAAATAAATCCAAATATTCCTCGAGTCTCCCCCGGCGACACAGTCAGGGTTAACTTCAAGATTACCGAGGGAGATAAGGAGCGCCTTCAGCATTTTCAAGGAGTCGTTATCAGGATTAGAAAGAGTGTCGATGGCGGAAGCTTTACCGTGAGACAGGTGATCTACGGAGTGGGGGTGGAACGGACCTTCCCATTCCAATCTCCTGCGGTTCAAGGTGTGGAGGTGCTCAAGCATGGCAGAGTACGCCGCGCTAAGCTTTACTATATCCGAGGACTCAGCGCGAAGCGGGCTCGACTTAAGGAGAGAAGGGAGCAAGTCACTGGGAAGGCTATGCCTCAAGAAGAGGAAACAGAATCCTAACAGGAATCCTGAATGGGGGCTGAGCAGTCTTGGCGTGTAGTTGAAGGAATGGGAATCAAAGAGGCAAGTTCCTTGCTCAGCGGGGAAAGAAAGCAGAAGTGGCGTTGTGGAAAGCAGGCAAATCTGCGGCGTCAGTGTTTGTAGCAGGTGTTTATGTTCTGTACAGACTCTGTAAAGGCTTCTTGGCTCCAGCCGTGAAGCCCAAATTCATATGTGCTCCGGTTGCCACCACGAACTAAGGTTACGAAGCGTCTTATACCGTCAGTACCTGTGCATTGAGAATCAAGCCTCCCAGAATTGGGATATCGGGCTGAATGTAACAAAGGTGGTAGTATACGTACTGATGTTTCTGATAACCATCAGATCTGCAATCTATCCTTCAATGGCAATTCCTCTCGGGCCATTGGCTTGACTTTCCCTATTGATGGTACTCACGGTGCACTTAGTGGGGCTAGTAGATGCAGTACGCTGAGGTAGCGGTTAACTCCCCAGGAAGCCGTTCCACGTTTTGCTACTCCATTCCAGCTCAATTGAATATTGCCGTAGGACAGGCGGTGTGGGTTCCTTTTGGCTCTAGAGTCATTCAGGGCATCGTTACCGAGTTAAGCGACCAGCCCTCGGTGGAAGCAACCAAAGAAATAGCGGATGTAATCTCCAGTGACCCTTTGCTCTCGCCCATACAAATCAGGCTCGCTCAGTGGATAAGCGATTATTATCTCTCCCCCTTGTTTGATGCCATAGCCTTGATGCTACCCCCGGGCTTCGAGCGTAAGCTGGTCACCTATTTCCAGTTGGTGTACCCCGAGGGGGATTTGTCGTCTCTCACCGGAGAACAAAGACAGGTTATCCACCTCATAAGGGGAAAGGGGAAAGCGAGCCTACGGGAGGTAGAGAAAGCAATCGGCATAAAGAGAGCTAAACAAATCACTAACAACTTGCTGCATCGCCGTCTAATCGTGAGAAACCAGGATTTGGAGAAATCAAAGATAAGACCAAAAACATATCCTTATCTTAAGCTGGTGGGTAGCAGGGATAGGGTTAAGACTGAGATGAATCTGCTGAACAAATCCAGAGCCTACAAGCAAGCGGAGCTTCTGGAGTTTCTGAGCCAGCAAACGCAACCCGTCGCCATTAGTGAAGTGACAAGACGCCTCAATTGCTCTCTTGGTACAATTAAAGCTCTGGAAAGCCGAAATTTGCTTTCTGTGAACATGGTCAGCGTCAGGCGCGACCCATTGTCTCGTCTCAACCTGACACCCTCTTGGCCGCCAATTCTCACTCCCTCTCAGGAAGCGGCTTGGAGATCGATTGAAGACAGCTGGTCCAAATCACCAGTTTTCCTCCTCTTTGGAGTTACCGGCAGTGGCAAAACTGAGATATATCTGCAAGCTCTAGCTAAAGCTATAGCTACAGGGAAAAGAGGCATTTGCCTTGTCCCTGAAATCGCCTTAACACCACAGACGGTAGAGAGGTTTGCCAATCGCTTTCCGGGACGCGTAGCGTTACTACATAGTGGTCTTTCCTTGGGAGAGCAATTTGATGAATGGCAATGGATAAAGGAAGGAAAGTGTGACGTGGTTATTGGGCCAAGAAGCGCTTTGTTTGCGCCTCAGCCTGACCTTGGACTGATTATAATAGACGAAGAGCACGAATGGACATATAAGCAAGAGGATAAGTCGCCCCGCTACCATGCTCGAGATGTGGCCATTAAGCTGGCTGAGCTCATTGATGCCGTTGTCATCTTAGGCAGCGCTACGCCCGGTGTTGGTAGCTTCTACGAGGCACAACTGAGCAAGTATCAACTTGTAGAGCTAAAAGAGAGGATCGCTCCTCACGGTTATTCACCCCTCCCCGAAGTAAACATCGTGGATGAGAAGGAAGAACTCAAGGCGGGAAACACAAGTCTATTTAGCCACCCCTTGCTGGCTGCCATGAAGGAGAGTTTGGCACGAGATGAGCAGGTAATTCTTTTTCTCAACCGACGTGGCACAGCCACTTTCGTCCGATGCGGCAGTTGTGGCTTTGTCTACCGCTGCCCACGCTGCTCCATAGCTCTTACCTATCATTCGGCAGAGAAGAGACTGATTTGTCATCGCTGCCATTATGCCATTCCAGTATCGCAGACCTGCCCACAGTGCTTCAGCCATCGACTCAGATTCTTGGGTGTCGGCACCCAGAAGGTGGAGGAGGAGTTGAAGACGCTTGTCCCTCAGGCAAGACTGCTCAGGTGGGATAGGGACGTGACTACAAAGAGACATGCTCACGAAGAATTGCTCAGCAGTTTTCGTGACCATAAGGCGGACATACTCATTGGGACCCAGATGATAGCTAAGGGCTTGGATTTGCCTCAAGTTACCCTAGCTGGGATAATTAGCGCCGACACGGGTCTTAACCTTCCAGATTTCCGTGCTGGCGAGCGTACCTTTCAACTTCTATGTCAAGTAGCTGGCCGGGCTGGGCGTGGGCTTAGGGCAGGGAAGGTTATTATCCAGACATATACGCCTGAGAACTATGCTATCCAAGCTGCGGCCAAGCATGATTATGTTAGCTTTTATGACCAAGAGATGGACTATCGGCGTCAGTATAGTTATCCTCCCTTCAGCCGCTTTGTTCGCCTAGTCTATACTCATACTAACAACGAGCTATGTCGCCGAGAGGCGGAGAGGATAAGCCGCATTATCCTTGATGGGAAAGAGAGCAAAGGCATGGCTGACTTGAGTGTGATTGGTCCTGTCCCTGGCTTTGCCTTCAGGCTCAGGGGCAGATATCGCTGGCAACTTATCCTTCGAGGTCATGATCCTGTTCAGATGGTATCAACGATAGCATTGCCACAAGGCTGGACTGTGGATGTTGACCCGGTAGGTATAGTCTAGCTTTACGCCGTCAGGGGACTGCAGTACAATTTGGCAAACATGGCAACTGTAACCATTCGCACCTTGCCCGATCCGGTATTGAGGCAAAAAGCCAAAAGAGTGACTGTTATCGATGGCTCAATTCAGAAGCTGATTGACGACATGATTGACACCATGCGGGCCAATTCGGGAGTGGGACTGGCTGCTCCGCAAATAGGAGTGCCGCTCCGTATAGCGGTTATTGAGATGCCCGGAGAGGAGGTTATCACGCTAATTAACCCCCAGAT
>JADFUX010000034.1 GCA_015222255.1 Chloroflexota bacterium | reverse complement strand
GGACTTCCCTGCGAACAAAGCCCAGAGCACACGTGAGCCACTCGCCAACATGACTAGTTGGCACGGAGTGTAGCCAGGAGATATTGCCACCATTCAGCCAGCCTTGGATATGGCCACTACTGAGACAAGTGTCCGCCTTGTGGAAATAGAGCGTTGAATTGGAGGACACATGGCTCACCTAGTCAAGACGCTGCTTGATTTAGACTCCTATCCCCAAATTTGAGTAGTTTCTATAGACGTAATACAATTACAGCAACAGGGCAAAATTCAGGCAGAGTTGTTATGTTTCCTAAGTTAGAGTTGGCACAAAAACGCTACGAAGAGCTTGATCAACAGTTAGCTCAACCAGAAATGCTGGCTGATCCTAAGCGCCTACAGGAGCTAAGCAAGGAGAAAGCTAGTCTGGAACATATCGTCGGGCTATATCGAGAATACGAGGCAAAGTCCAAAGAGCTAGCTGAAGCCGGAAGCCTGCTCAGCGCCAATACCGAAGCGGAAATGACAGCTCTTATCAAAGAAGAGATAGACAAACTCAAGCAATGCCAAGTGGACCTTGTTCAGCGATTTAAGCTAGCTCTATTGCCCAAAGATCCCAATGACGACAAAGATGTCGTGGTTGAAATAAGAGCTGGCACCGGTGGAGAGGAGGCGGGCCTTTTTGCTGCCGATCTGTTTCGCATGTACACTCGCTATGCTCAAAACAAAGGCTGGCAAGTAGAAGTCATCGATAGCAACCGGAGCGAGATCGGACGCTTCAGGGAAGTGGTATTCGAGGTTAAAGGGAAAGGCGCCTTCAGTCAGCTCAAGCATGAGCGTGGCGTGCACCGAGTGCAGAGAGTGCCTCTTACTGAAGCCTCAGGACGAATTCATACCTCGACCGCTACAGTAGCCATTCTCCCTGAGGCAGAAGAGATCGAACTGAATATCAACCCGGATGACGTCAAGATGGAATTCTTCCACAGTGGGGGGCCTGGAGGACAAAATGTGAACAAACTGAGTACAGCGGTTCGCCTCACTCATATACCTACGGGTATTGTGGCCACGTGCCAAGAGCAGCGCTCCCAACTAAGAAATAGATTGAAAGCCATGGAGGTGCTCAGGGCTAGGCTATTCGCCGTCAAGCAGAACAAGCAATCCGAAGAGATAGGCAGACAACGACGAACCCAAGTAGGCACTGGCGAAAGAGCCGAGAAAATACGCACCTATAATTTCCCCCAAGATCGTGTTACCGATCATCGCGTCAACTCGACGTTCCACAACTTAACCAGGATTCTGAGTGGGGATCTCGATGAGATTATCGAGGCTCTGCAGCAAGCAGAGCAAGCGGAGCAGGTAGAAGCAGCCTTTTCATGACGCTAAATCAGGCGCTGCATTTAGCTGAGCACAAGCTCGTCGCGGCAAATATTGAGGATGCCTCCTTCGAAGCTGAATGGCTACTATGCCATGTCTTACAGATATCAAAAGCAGGGCTATATAGCAATCCAGAGAGGGCACTGCGTTCGGCAGAGGTGAGGAAATTGCAGCATCTTGTTTGGCGTCGTCTCCACCATGAGCCAATGGCTTACATCCTGGAATGCTGCCAATTCTATGGCATTGACTTCTACGTCGACGGCCGTGTGCTCATTCCCCGACCAGAGACAGAGCTCCTGGTGGAAGAAGCGATTCAGTTCGCTCGTCACGATTTCCCGTTAGGGAGGCAACCTGCCATAGCCGACATCGGCACCGGCAGTGGAGCTATTGCAGTCAGCCTCGCCCTGGCTTTGCCTCAAGCGGTGATATACGCCACAGACATATCACCCTCAGCACTCCAGGTGGCTAGAACAAATTGTGAGCGGCATAAGGTTGATGGGCGGATCACCCTTCTTTGCGGCAATTTGCTTCAACCGTTGCCCAAACCGGTAGATATGATAGTCGCTAACCTTCCCTATGTTAGAAGCTGCGACCTGAGCACATTAAGTCAAGAAATAACAAGGTTTGAGCCGACAACAGCTTTAGCTGGTGGTGAAGATGGGCTAGGCATGATACGCTGCCTCCTGAATCAGCTTCAGGGGAGGCTTTACCCCGGGGGTTGCTTGCTTCTGGAAGTGGGTCAAGGGCAGGCCGAAGCGGTGAGGTCGCTAGCAAATAACTATTTGCCGCAAGCGAACACCAAGTCAATCGCTGACCTAGGTGGCATAGACAGAGCAATCAAGGTTATGCTATAGACGTAGACATAAGGATATGGAGACTGAGTTATTAGCTGATTTGATTGTAGCGGGGAAAAAGGTTGTGGTTTTCACCGGTGCTGGCATAAGCACAGAATCAGGGATACCAGATTTCCGCAGCCCTGGAGGCATCTGGAGCAAATACGATCCGGACGAATTCACCATCCAGAAATTTCTCAGCAGTTCGGAGGCCCGCAGAAAACAGTGGAAGATGCTGACCAAAAGCAGCCTTACGACCGAAGCCAAGCCGAATCTCGCCCACTACGCAATTGCCGAACTCAACAGCTTAGGCAAGCTAGATTGTGTTGTCACTCAAAATGTGGATAACCTTCATCAAGAAGCAGGAGTCCCCCATGATAAGGTATTGGAGCTGCATGGTAACATGCGGTGGGTCGTATGCTTGACCTGCCGTAGGCGCTTCCCAATGAAAGAAGTGTTGCAAATGATAGAGCAAGGAACCGAAATCCCTGATTGTCCCAATTGCCACGGCATCCTGAAACCAGACGCTGTCTTCTTTGGAGAGGCATTACCAGAAGAAACACTGGTGGATGCCACTATCCGATCACAGAACTGCGACCTTTTCATTGTCATAGGCTCTTCCCTAGTTGTCTATCCCGCCGCCTATATGCCAATGTATGCCAAAGATGCGGGGGCCAAGTTGGCCATTATCAATCTCACTCCCACCGCGCTCGACCGCTATGCCGCGGTGGTCATTACACGCAAAGCGGGGGAAACAATGTCAAAGGTCATGGAAAGCGTAAGAAAGAAGATACCCCTTAGCCGCTAAGCATAACCCCCGATTACTGCATCAAGCGAATAGAGACTGAAATTCAGCTTGCGACAATATCACAATAAACCAAGCATCCCTTTAGTTTGCAGGACATACCACACATACCCCGCGAGATGTGACAGACAGCTATGCAAGTGGAGATTGACTTTCCCGGCTAATCTACTGTTCTTTGAATGCGCTCAATCTTCGTCGCCCTGCCGCTTTCCTCGTTGACTTCCACCAAGATGGCATCAAAGAGGACTTTGCCCTTCCCTACCGATAGGCGAGCAGGTACTTGAGTGAGAAAACGATTGATCACAGAATCAATGTCATCACCAATGACTGAATCCATAGGCCCAACCATACCTATATCAGTAACATAGGCAGTGCCTCGAGGCAATATCCGGGTATCAATAGTGCCTACATGGGTATGTGTGCCAAGAACAGCACTAACTCGACCATCGAGGTACCTACCCATTGCTACTTTTTCCGAGGTTGCCTCAGCATGGAAATCAACAACGATAATATTTGGCCTGTCCTTGACTTCAGCCAACAATCGATCCATGGCTCGAAAGGGACAATCGAAATTGCCTACAAAAACACGCCCTACAAGGCTGACTATCAGGACATTGTTTTTGAATAGATAGCCACGACCAGGATTTACAGGCGAGTAGTTCAACGGACGAAGGATGGGCAAGCTACCATCCAGATAAGGTATGATCTCCTTCTGCGCCCAGATATGATTGCCTGAAGTTATAACGTCGATGCCTGAATCCAGAAGCTCCTCTGCCGTACGTGGAGTCAGCCCCACACCACCAGCAGCATTCTCACCATTGCCTATTATGAGATCGATCCCATATTCATGAACCAAGCCTGGCAGTAGTGCTTTCACCGCTCTTCTGCCAGGCTTACCAATGATATCTCCTATTGCTAATATCTTCAATACTCGAACTAAATAGTCTTATCGCCCCAGTCTAGAATCATGTCTTATTTGGCGTAATCCACCGCCACAGTTTCTCGCACTACTACCACCTTTATTTGACCTGGATATGTCAAGCTTTCTTCTATTTTTTTGGAGATATCCCGAGCTAGCCTCATGGCAGTCAAGTCATCTACCTCCTCCGGTTTCACCATAATGCGTACCTCTCGTCCTGCCTGGATAGCAAAGGCTTTTTCTACCCCAGCGAAACTACAAGCCATGTTCTCCAATGCCTCTATACGCTTCATATAGTGTTCTAGCGACTCGTGCCTGGCGCCCGGCCGCGAGCCACTTATGGCATCGGCAGCAGCAACAATGAATCCTATGACGCTGGTAGTTGAGGCCTCACCATGGTGTTCAGAAATAGCCTCAGCCAATCCCACAGATTTATCCAAACGCCTAACCAAGTCAGCACCTATGGCGGCATGAGAACCATCAACTTGGTAATCAACTGCCTTGCCAATATCGTGGAGCAAGCCAGCTCTTCTAGCTAGATTACCGTCAGCCCCAATTTCATCAGCGAGCATCCCTGCCAGATGAGAAACCTCAAGGCTGTGAAGCAAGACATTTTGACCATAACTACTACGGAATTTGAGCTGCCCCATTAATCTAATGAGTTCAGGATGCAATCCCGCCACTCCAGCCTCATGCGCAGCCCTTTCACCTTCGCTGACAATCACGGCTTCAACTTCAGCCTTCGTTTTTTCCACCACCTCCTCAATGCGAGCCGGGTGAATACGGCCATCAACAATGAGTTTACTTAAGGCAATATGAGCTACCTGACGCCTTACCGGATCCAGGCTAGAAATGGTGACAGTCTCGGGAGTATCGTCTATGATGAGATCAACACCTGTGGCTTGCTCTAAAGCTCGAATATTACGACCCTCACGACCAATGAGCCGCCCCTTCATCTCGTCGCTGGGCAAGGAAACTGCAGAGATTGTAGTCTCCGAAACGACATCTGTAGTGCAACGCTGGATAGCCGTGACTAGGATTTCTTGAGCCCTCTTGTCAGCTTCTTCCTTTACTTGGGCTTCCCAAATCCTAACTCGCCTTGATGCTTCTTCTTTGACTTCCTGTTCTGAAGCTTGGAGCAAGAGGGCTTTTGCCTCATCCCTAGATATGCCGCTTCGTGACTCAAGCTGTGCAAGTTCTTTCTTCTTTATTTCCTCGACTTCAGCTCTTGTGCTTTGGATAGCTTTTTCCCTACCATCCAGCTCACGCCCACGCTGCTCGGCCAAATCCAATTTCCGCTGCAGCGCGCTCTCTTTCTGACTGACCCGCTTCTCTACCTGCTGTATTTCAAGGCGACGTTCCTTACTATCCGCCTCAGCAGCACGCCTTACCCTGGTGGCTTCTTCCTTAGCCTCAAGGAGCATCTCCTTGTGCTTAGTTAGCGCCTCATCCAATAACCTCTGTGCTTCTTTTCTGGAACTTCGAATTTGCTCATTGGCTATTATTTGCCTGGCAAAGTAACCCGAAACCCCACCCAAAACAAGCGCAAGTGCAGCAATTAAGACATATATCGCAGTACCTTCCATTTCCCTTCCTTACGTTCTGAAGACACAACATAGCAGCCATTAATCAATACTAGACTATTACAGTATCAGCGTCAAGTCTTACAGTGGTCTCAAACAGTTCTTGGAGCGGTGGAAAACCAACGAGTCAAGGAGGAATTACGACACGCCGTAGCCACACCCTAGCGGCTTGAGCAGTCAAATAGTGGAAGGAAGAAAAATCAAGAACTAAACAGCAGACAGCTGTCCGCTGACCGACCTAGGAATCATAAGCCATTACTTTTGACTCCTTAGAAAGGAGGTGATTCAGCCGCACGTTCCCGTACGGCTACCTTGTTACGACTTCGTCCCAGTCACCAACCCCACCCTCGGCGATTGCCTCCTACTAAAAATAGCAAGTTAGCCCATCGACTTCAAGTGTTGCCAGCTCCCATGACGTGACGGGCGGTGTGTACAAGGCCCGAGAACGTATTCACCGCGGCGTTGCTGATCCGCGATTACTAGCGATTCCAGCTTCACGCAGGCGAATTGCAGCCTGCGATCCGAACTGAGAACGGTTTTAGAGATTAGCTCCACCTC
>JADFUX010000033.1 GCA_015222255.1 Chloroflexota bacterium | reverse complement strand
TCTCGTCCCTCGGGAGTAGCACCAATATCCAAGAAGACAAGCTCGTCAGCTCCCTCTTGGTAATAGAATGCAGCAAGCTCGACGGGGTCGCCAGCGTCACGCAGATTAGTAAAACTGATTCCCTTGACTACTCGCCCTTGAGTAACATCAAGACAGGGGATAATCCTTTTAGTCAACATCGGCATAAACCTTCCACTTAGACGGGATTGCTTCGCTTCGCTCGCAATGACATTCTTTCAACCTGCTTTTGCTGCCTCATCCACCATTATAGCTTTCTCAGGCTCAAGTGGTTTCTTCAAACTGCCTACAATAGGCTGACCGCCCATGGGAATCCACGCGTTATCAAGGTCTGGGCAGACTAAGCGAATAGCTGATTCTTCAGAAGACAGGTAAAGCACCGACTCCTTTGTTCCCACAGTGAGAGGGCGCAATCTTATTCTATCAGTGAGCCCAATCATCTCTCCTTGATGAGCAATAATCACGGTGAAAGGTCCATTTAGCAAGAGGCTGCCATACACCTGGCGCAAAGTCCGAAACAGTCCTTGCTCCTCTGGAGGGGAGCGCTCAATACTACTCCAGAAAGGAGGCGCTAATACCTTGGCTACTATCTCTATGGGGAGACCATGTCTTCGTACTAGGAGATCAACTGCGTAAGCTATCACTTCCGTGTCCGTCTGCATGGTACAATTGTAGCCAAACTGCTCCAGATACCGCCGATTTATGCCATAGGAAGAGATTTCTCCATTATGAACCACTGTCCAATCCAAGATATTAAAGGGATGTGCCCCACCCCACCAGCCAGGAGTGTTAGTGGGAAATCTGCCATGCGCCGTCCACAGATAGCCCTCATATTGCTCTAAGCAAAAATATTCGGCTATCTCCTCAGGGTAGCCTACCCCTTTGAACACCGCCATGTTCTTGCCACTGGAGAAAACGAAGGCATCGTTGATACCAGTATTGATCTCCATGACTCTGTGTACGACATAATCATCCTCCGACTGCCCGCTAGTTTCCTCCCTCTTCACCTCGAGGAAGTACCTCCACACCAGAGGGGGATTTACTATCGCTGGAACTGGTCTAACAGGCACTTCTTCAGCATCAATTAGATGGAACCTTTGCTTGAGAAAGGATTCTACTTCAGCTTGCCCCTGCTTACTCACATACATTATGTGAAAAGCATAGTAGTGGGCATATTCCGGATATAAGCCATAAATGGCAAACCCACCACCCAGGCCATTGCCACGAACATGCATGTTGGCAATCGCTTCCACCACCGGCTCACCCGAAAACCGATTCCCCAAAGTATCCATCATTCCGAAGATGGAACAGGCGTCGATCACCTTGTCGTCATGATAGAAGTTGTTTATCTTCCTAAGGTCTCTCACTGGCTACGAGCTCCTCGCGATACAACATCCAAGAAATAGGCATGGAATCTCAAATCCGAAGTCAGTTCAGGGTGAAAAGCCGAGACCAACAAATTCCCTTGCTTGGCACCGACAGGAGTCCCATCAGGAAGACTGGCCAGGATTTCCACCCCAGGTTCTGTCTCTATAATAATAGGCGCCCTGATGAATACGCCAGGGAAAGGAACTTCGCCCAAAGCTGGCACTGACAACAATGTCTCAAAGCTATCGACCTGACGGCCAAAAGCATTACGCCTTACTTTAATACCCATGGCTCCGATAGTAGCTACATCTAACAAATCGAGGGCGCTTCTTGCCAGTAAAACCATGCCAGCACAGGTCCCAAACACAGGAAACCCATCCTGGCTCAGTTGCCTTAGCGTTTGTACAAAACCATAGGACACCATCAATCGCCCAATGGTGGTGGATTCTCCGCCGGGGATGATGAGTCCATCCAAGCTTTCAAGGTCTTGGGGCAAACGTACGGCTAATGCTTCTGCCCCCAACTTTCGTAAGCTAGCCATATGCTCGGCGAAATCACCTTGCAAAGCAAGGACACCAATCTTTCTCTTATCATTCATTTTCACAACTCAACGAGAAAATGGCTACTCGCCGGCAAAGGTTTCCTCCTCAGCCTCAATGGGTATGACCCTTTCAAGAATTAACTCTGGTGATGGCACCAGTCCCTCCTGCCATATTGCCCGCGGAAGGAACGCCAGACCGAAATCCTCCATCAACAGCATCTGCTTGAAGCTTCCTACATTGACCCTATCCCTCATAAGGCCGAAGAATATGCCCGATTTTTCAATATTCCCTACAAATACCATTCCCACTATGAAGTCGTCTTTCAATATAACCTTTTGGTACATGCTGTCCTTTTGCTTGCTAATGACTTCGTAGCTCTCGTCGTCGGGTGGTGTTGCCATGCCCGCGGAGGTGATGTTAGTTCCGAAATAATTGAGCGAATTCATTGCTGTACCGCCCGGGTATTCGGTTTCGACCCCAGCCATGTTGTAGCCCGCAATTCTGCCCCCGATATAGGCAATAGGCCAAATGGGAGTCAGCCGATTTTGCTCATACACGAAGTCATACGCTTCAGCCACGTCTCCACATGCATAAACATTTGGGCGGTTGGTAGCCATGTGACGATCCACCACTATACCTCGGTTTACCTCTATCCCAGCATCTACTGCTAGCTCTGAGCGAGGTGACACACCAATAGCCACCAATACTAAATCGCAAGCTATCGCATCCCCATTGTCCAAGATAACTCCTTCAACTCTATCTCCGCCACTGATCTCAGCCACGGTGTGACCCGTAATGATTTCAACACCTTCTTGCCTCAGAACCTCTTCAGCCATCAAAGATGCCTGCTGGTCCATGATGGTATTCAATATCGTCTCTTTCATCTCTACTACTGTGACATCAACTCCCCGTTTCACTAGAGCTTCAGTCACGCTAATTCCGATGAGCCCGCCACCAATAACCACGGCCTTTTTGGCATTATCCAGAAACACGTCAGTCGCCTTGGCATCGTCAAGGGTAGTGAAGGTGAAAATACCTCTCCTGCCATCCCCCCTCATCCTGGGAACAATGGGCTTCCCTCCTACAGCGAGCAAGAGCCTCTCCCAGGTGATGCGATCGCCACCCTCCAGTTGAACAATCTGATGGCCCAGCTCTATGAGCGTTACCTTCCTATTTGGGACAAAAACGATATCGTTCTGGCCATAGAAGTCAGTGGGGCGGAATAGTATTCCCTCAAGGCTGCGTTCTCCGGTAAGATACTTTGAGATAAGAGGGCGCGAATAGGCAGGATAAGGCTCATCAGAAACGATGGTCAGGAGGCCTTCCTTATCCACCTGGCGTATGGCTTCAACTGCTCCAATACCGCCAGCCGAATTTCCTACAATAAGGTATTTGGTTCGCATTTATCGCTATCTCCCATTCAGCGCCATACTCAAGAAATTGGAGTACATCCGCAATCCATGCTCGCCACTTTTCTCAGGATGAAACTGGGTTGCTACCAAGCTATCCTTAATCACCGCGCTACATATAGGCACACCATATTCTGTCGTACCGGCCACAACCGACATATCCTCCGGCTCAGCGTAGTAGCTGTGGACAAAGTAGAAATTGGCTTCGTCAGGTATGCCATCAAAAACGGGGTGAGCAATCCTCTGTTTCACCTGGTTCCAACCGATATGAGGAACCTTAAGACCTGGGGGCAGCCTTCTCACGATCCCGGGAATAGCGCCCAGACATTCATGCCAGCCTCCTTCTTCGGTTCCTGATAACAGTATCTGCAATCCTACGCAAACAGCAAAAAGCGGCCGCTTTTGAGAAATCAGATGCCGAATTACATCAAGCATACCCAACTTCTCCAAGCTGTCCAT
>JADFUX010000032.1 GCA_015222255.1 Chloroflexota bacterium | reverse complement strand
TCCTGGCGCGGTCTTCCTTCACCGGATTTTCTGCCCGTCCCGAATTCCTGGCATTGTCCTTCACCTGCTCCCTCCATCACACCTGCAAACCCACATCACCAGCGAGAGCGAGAGTCCAGTCGCCTAGACAGCGACCACTTCTTTAATCTCAGGCACTTGCTCTTTGAGCACCCACTCAATGCCATGCCTCAGGGTCATGACCGCCATGGGGCAGCCATTACAGGCGCCAGTCAGTCTCAGTGTCACCACGCCGTCGCTGACATCCACCAGCTCCACATCACCACCATCTGCCAGCAAAGCAGGCCTTATTTCGTTTAGAACGGTTTCTACTTGTCACGCATGTTGTGCCTCCTATCCATTCGTTCAGTTGTTGGTTACTTCTCCTTCTGGCTAGCGACTTAGCTTTCAACCTCCCGGCAACGATTGACTGTCCTGCTCTGACTGGGTAGGAATGGGACATAGTCTAGCTGGCCTCGTTGTGTCCCACCCCTCCTAATCAACCAACTCCACCTTGATACCAAAGATCCATCAGCGTAGCATGGACACCAGCGCAAGGCCTTTCCAAATTCCATTGGGCGACCGATTGTGCCCTTTTTATATCTGCCCAAATACGAAATAGCCCGAACCGAGGCTTATCGAAGAGCTGGGAGAGAGTTAGCTTCATAGGCACCAGCGCGAATGCTACAATGTCACAGCCCAGCGCGGGTTAGGCGATCCTCGTGTCCGCCTGTAGTGCTAGTTCTAGTTATCTGGTCTCAGACGGAACAGTTCATAGGAATTACTGAGGTTGTTGGCTGCAACCAAGAAAGGAGGTGAGCAAGTATGAACCACATAACGGAAACGAACAGGAACAAAATAGTCTGGTTCTTAGGAAAGCCCCCGGAGGAGTTCACTAAACAAGACCTCATCAAGTTTATTCAGGAGACCAAGATTGAGATGGTGAACTTACGATGTGTAGGAGGAGATGGCAGGCTCAAGACCCTCAATTTTGTAATAACCGCCAAAGCTCAACTCGACCGACTACTCTCAATGGGGGAAAGGGTAGATGGTTCCAGTCTACTCCCTCATATCAATGCTGCCTCAAGTGACCTATATGTTGTTCCCCGGTATAAGACCGCCTACGTGAACCCGTTTTCTCCTATCCCCACATTAGACATACTTTGCTCTTACTACACAAATGAGGGGATTCCGCTGCCGAGCTCGCCAGAGAATATCGTCAGAAAGGCTCATGAGTCATTGAAGAGTAGCAGCGGGTTGACTCTCGAGGCGATGGGAGAGTTAGAGTATTACGTTCTTTACAATAGACAGCGTTTCTACCCCACTATGGCTGAGAAGGGTTATCAGGAATCCTCCCCATTTTCTAAATGGGAGGCACTCAGATGCGAGGCTATGCAAGCTATTGCTCAGGCGGGAGGAAGCATAAAGTATGGGCACCAAGAAGTAGGCCATATTTGCGAAGAAGACCAAGAGATGGAGCAGCATGAGATTGAGTTCCTTCCTGTGCCTGTAGAAGATGCTGCCGATCAGATTGTGATTGCCAAATGGATATTGAGGATGATCGGGTATAAGCATGGGGTAACGATCAGCTTTGCCCCTAAGCTTTCAGTGGGACATGCCGGCAGCGGCCTTCACATTCATACAAGATTGGTCAAAGACGGGAATAATATGATGATTGAAGGAAGTGGACTAAGCGACATAGCAAGAAAGGCTATTGCTGGCTATCTGAGTCTGGCTCCCTCCCTAACTGCCTTTGGCAATACTGTGCCCATTTCTTTCCTGAGATTGGTCCCCCATCAGGAAGCACCCACAAACATATGCTGGGGTGATAGGACCCGCGCTGTTTTAGTGAGAGTTCCTCTAGGATGGCTAAACGTTAAGGATATGGTCAGAGATGCCAACCCACAGGCAAGTGAGGAATCTTCGGAGTTCTCTGATAGCCAGACGGTAGAGTTTCGCTGTCCCGATGGTTCTGCTAACATTCATCTTTTGCTCGCCGGCCTCGCTGTAGCCGCTCGACATGGATTGGAGATGGAAGATGCGTTGGAATTGGTTGATGAACTGTATGTGGACGTGAACATCTTTTCCTCTGAGCATAAGGCAATTCAGGAGAGACTGCCACGGCTACCCGCCTCATGCTGGGAATCAGCAGAAAATCTGTTGAAACATCGCGGAATCTATGAGAAGGCCGCTGTCTTTCCTCCCATGGTAATTGATGGGTTAGTGGAAACGCTCAGGAGTTACAATGACAAGGACTTGAGCGAGAGACTGTACGGTAAGGCGGATGAGATCAGAGAGCTAGTCCAGGAATACCTTCATTGTTCGTAACAATGAAGGTCTCCGCCATTCAACACCTTCCAAATCCTCAATCAGTGCTCCTGAGACTCCACCACGATCAGCCACAATGGTCGACAATATCCCCAGGAAGACATGGTGGTCTACGGAGTTCGCAAGCGTATGATCGGAGAAAACGATACTGAAGCTTTACGGGAAGACTTAACTGTAAGACTTTGATGGGGCAATCAACCCCTTAGAGTAGCACCTAGTTCCCGACGTAACCTATCAAGCATTTCTTCCTGGGTTTGGTTGACTTCCTCATCCGTTAAGGTACAGTCAGGTGATTGATAAACGACTCTCACGGCAAAGGACTTCTTGCCTTCCGGTATCTGCTCACCCGTATACAGATCGAAGAGAGTGACTTCTCTTACCAGCGGAAAGCTTTGGACTATTTCCTTTATCTTTTGATATGCTATTCCTTCATTCACCACCAAGGCGATGTCTCTAGTGACTGAAGGGAACCTGCAAATAGGTTGATAGCGTCTTATTTCAGCAGCTTTATCTAGCAACTTTTCCACGTCTATTTCAATAAGGCAAACGGCGGCACCGAGATCAAACGCTTGTGCTACCTTGGGATGCAAATCGCCTAGAACACCTACCTTGTCGTCCTCGATGATCACACTAGCCTCTCTTCCCGGGAATAGACTTCCATCGTCACTGTCCTCGAAGACTGCCTTTAGCCCTAATTGATTCAGTAGCTTTTCCACGACCCCTTTGGCATCAAAGAAATCAAGCGGCTCTTTGTCACCATGCCAGGACAATTCTGCCCTTGAGCCACTGAGCACAGCACAAAGCATCTCTTTCTCGCGAGGCAATTCCTTCCCACGCGGCAGGAATATCTTGCCAATCTCAAATAGCCTTATGCCAGCCTCTTCCATCTTCTGGTTCTGGGATAGAGTGCTTAGTAAACTAGCGCGCAAACTGGTACGCAAATACTCCTGTTCAATTGTCATGGGATTGGCCACATTCAAAGGCCTGATCTCCAATTCAAGTTCCGGGGAGAGCTTCTGCAGCTTCTCCAAACTGGTCAAAGAATAGGTTAGCACCTCTTGAAAACCATAGCTTGTCAAGATATCCCTCAGCTTTTGCCTGAAGTCAAGCATTAGTGTTGGTTCTTGGGACGGCAAAGGAGAACTGAGTCTAGTAATGGGAATCTTGTCATAGCCAATCATGCGCACTACCTCCTCCACAAGCTCAGCACCACACTTGACATCGCCTCGCCAATACGGAGCAAGAACCGAGATTTGCGAAGGTGAGCTAGTGTCCTGGCATTCAAAACCCAGAAGCTTCAATACTCCGATCATTTGCTCAACACTTACTTCCAAACCCGAAAGCCGCCTTACCTCCTCAGCAGAAAGAAGAATAGGCTTTGATTCCCCCTTGCCAGGGTAGACATCAATTATACCTTCAGCCGCTCTGCCGCCAGCTAGCTCTAGCATCAGTTGAGTAGCCCTTTCCACTGGCAACAATGGCAAATTTGAGCTCAGCCCCTTATCAAATCGTATGGAGGCCTCACTCCGCAGTTGCAGATAACCACATCCCCGGCGAATGGCAGCTTGATTGAAGTTTGCTGATTCCAGCAGAATGGCATCAGTTTCTTCCGTAACCTCGGTATCCAACCCTCCCATTATTCCAGCGATAGCCACAGCCCTCTTCTTATCGGCGATAACCAAAATGTCTTGGTTAAGTGTACGCTCTACGCCGTCCAGCGTGGTTATGGTTTCAGCATCCCTGGCCCTTCGCACGATAATTTGCCTGCCCTTAAGCTTGTTATAATCAAAGGCGTGAAGAGGCTGGCCATATTCCAGCATCACATAGTTGGTAACATCAACCACGTTGTTAATCGGCCGCATTCCATAGCTACTCAGGCGTTGTTGCAGCCAATCGGGGGACGGAGCCATGCTCACCCCCTTGACTAAGCTGGCACAATACCTGGGACATAGGTCCGGGTCGGCTATGTCAACGGAGACAAACGAATCTATAGAAGCCTCTGTCTCTTCATAACAAATCTCGGGCAAGTTGAGCAGCTGTCCAGTAAGGGCAGCAATTTCCCTCGAAACGCCCATTACGGATAAGCAATCCACGCGATTCGGTGTTATGTCAACATCAAGAATCACATCCCCCAGATACTCGTTAAGAGCCATACCTGTGCCAGCCTCATGCGGCAACACCATGATGCCCTCGTGGCTATCGGAAATCCCTAATTCTTTTTCCGAGCAAACCATGCCCTCAGAAACAATCCCGCGGATCCTAACCGGCTGCAGAGTCACCACTTCACCAGTGTGACCATCTACGAGCCGACTTCCCAAATGAGCGAAAGGCACCTTCTGACCAACGCTGATGTTAGGGGCACCGCAAACCACCGTAACCTGCTGCCCGCCAAGGTCAACACTAGCTAGCCTTAGGCGATCGGCATTGGGATGAGGATTTACGGCTATTACCTCCCCCACTACAATATTCTCCCAATTACCACCCAGTGCCTCCATCCCTTTGACTTCCAGACCAGCCATGGTTAGCCTCTCAGCCAGTTCCTTGAGAGGAACCTTGATATCAACGTAGTCTTTAAGCCATTTAAGTGAAACCTTCATCTTAGCTCTCAGAAATTCAGAACTGCTTCAAGAACCTCAGGTCATTACTGTAGAAGAGGCGAATATCCTCTATGCCATAGCGAAGCATAGGAATACGTTCAACGCCCAGGCCAAAAGCAAAGCCGCTATGAACCTCAGGATCGATATCGAGCTTCCTAAGAACGTCGGGATGCACCATCCCGGCACCCAGTATTTCAATCCAGCCCGTGTAGCCACATAATCGGCAGCCGCCTCCATTACACGCCAAGCAGTCAATAGCCACTTCTACCCCAGGTTCCACAAAGGGGAAATAGTCGCAGCGGAAGCGAACTCTCCTTTCCTGGCCGAGAAGACGACGACAGAATTCAAATAGAGTGCCTTTCAAATCAGCCAAGGTGATATTTTCATCCACAGCCAACCCTTCAACCTGATAGAACATGGATTCGTGGGTGGCGTCGGTTGCCTCATAGCGGTAAACTCGCCCTGGTATGATAACCCTTATCGGTGGGCGTGTTTTCTCCATAATTCTAATTTGCATTGGTGAAGTGTGGGTGCGCAAAAGCCTCCCCTCCATCTCGGAGTCTATCCACAAAGTGGCAAACATATCACGAGCCGGGTGGTAACGAGGGATGTTCAAAGCCTCAAAGTTGTAGTAATCCCACTCCACGTCAGGTCCCTCAAAGACCTGAAAGCCCATGCTCTTGAAAATATCACAGATTTCTCCCAGTGTCTGGGTGATGGGGTGAGACCGTCCTGTAGAGACGGGCCTCCCGGGCAGCGTAACGTCCAACCTCTTCTGCTCTAAAGCAGAAATGAGGTGGACTTCTTCCACAATCCTCTTCTTTTCAATTAGCCGTGATTCCAAAGCGCTCTTGACTTCATTGGCCCGCGCTCCTACCTTCCGCCGCTCCTCCAAAGGCAAGGTAGCCAGAGAGCGTAAGACTTGAGTCACCCCGCTTTTCCTACCCAGATAACGAACACGCCACAACTCGAGTTCGTCAGGCTCACTAATTCTGCTCAGCTCGTCCAAAGCTTGGACGTGAAGCTCTTGTAGCTGTTCCAGCATTATTCGAGGCAAGACTGGTCTCCAGCTCCTATCGAAGCCACCAGTTTAGCAAAGCTTCCAGGATCCCTAACCGCCATCTCAGCAAGCATCTTGCGATTTATCCCTACGTCTGCTTTCCTTAATCCAGACATAAGCCGGCTGTAAGAAAGCCCGCTAGCCCTCGATGCAGCATTAATGCGCGTAATCCATAGCCTTCTGAAATCACCTTTGCGTTCACGACGATGACAATAGGCATAGTGCAAAGCATGAAGCATGGATTCGTGAGCATCCCGATATAGCTTGTGCCTTGAAGCCCGATGTCCCTTGGTTAGGTCAAGCACCTTTTTGTGACGCCGGTGACTGACTTTTCCGCTTCTAGATCTTGGCAAAATCATCCCCCTCATGTGAAATTATTGCGTGATTCAACCCATCATTCATTTCTTCAAACCGTTCATCCCCCCCTGAGATCCCTCACCTGCTCCGCCTTCCAAGTTTCCAAAGCGCAACCCCATATTGATAACTGTCCCCATAAGCGCAAACAGGAATAACCTGGCGGAGCCATAGATGCTTCCGCCGCTATTCAAGGCTCTATGTGTAAGGCAAGAGCCTCTTGATCGTTTTCTTATCTGCCGAAGAGACCGGTATCAACTGATGATAGAGCCGCTTCGTCCTAGGAGCTTTTTTCCTCCTTAGATGGCTCTTGCCACACTTGGCGCGCATGAGCTTGCCACTGCCCGTCACGTGAAAGCGTTTCTTGGCTCCCTTATGAGTCTTGATCTTGGGCACCTGACTTCTCCTCTTTGGATTTTCCTGTAGAAACGGGGTAAAGAATCAAAGCTATACTCCTTGCCTCCTCGGTAAGGTGGTCGCTCGTGGTAGCTATTTCCTTCAAAGCCTCTGTTAACCTTTGTATCACTTTCCTGCCTCGCTCAGGATAGATAACCTCACGCCCCCTGAACCTCACAAGCACCTTTACTTTGCTACCCTCCTCCAGCAGTTTCTTGGTTGTTCTAATCTTCGATTGTAAGTCGTGCTCACCGATGCTAGGCCTTAGGCGGATTTCTTTCAGTAAACCAACTCTCTGGCCCTTTTTCGCCCTCTTTTCTTTCCGACTTTGCTCATACTTGTACTTTCCATAATCGAGAATCCGACACACGGGCGGCGTGGCGGTTGGTGCTACTTCCACCAAATCCAGCTCACACTCCCAAGCCATCTGCAATGCCCGTTGCAAGGGCAATATGCCTAGCTGCTCCCCCTTGTCCCCTATAACCCTGACTTCCCTAGCTCTGATCCGCCTATTGATTGGTAATTCTTTTACTATATGCTCTCCCCCTCCAGAGCGGTTTGAGCCCTAGCTTCTATAACCGCCTTTATTAGGCTCTTGACTTGCAAAAGACTCCGCATACCCACATCTTCGCCACTCCTTAAGCGGAGCGACACGTTAGACGACTCCACCTCTTTGTCGCCAACTATGAGCATATATGGAATCTTCTGTAGTTGGGCTTCCCTTATCTTCCAGCTCATCCTCTCTGCGCGCTCATCGACTCGACTACGAATAGCCTCTTCCTCAAGCTCATTTTTTATCTGCTGAGCGTAGTCAACATGGCGATCTGCTATGGGAATTATCACTACCTGAAGCGGCGACAGCCACACTGGGAAAACGCCGCCATAATGCTCAGTAAGACAGGCTACGAAACGCTCCATACTACCTAAAACGGTACGATGTATCATGACTACAGGGTGTTCTGCACCATCATCACCAATATAACAAACATCAAATCGCTCTGGCAAGTTAAAATCGACCTGAATCGTAGGACCTTGCCAGGCATGCCCCAAGGCATCTCTAAGCTTGATATCTATTTTGGGTCCATAGAAAACTCCCTCGCCGGGATCTAGGTCGTAAGGCAGCTCAAGCTTTTCCAATACGGTTGCTAGAGAGTCCGTAGCTTCGTCCCACATTTGGATACTTCCTACGTATCTTTCTGGGCGTGTAGATAACAGCAGTTCATAATCGTTGAACCCAAAGGTGGACATCATTAACTGCGCCAACTTCAGAACCCCTGCTACTTCCGCCTCAATTTGATCGGGCCTGCAGAAAATATGCGCATCATCTTGAGTAAATCCCCGCACTCTGGCCATACCGTGCAACACGCCAGTTCGCTCGTACCGATATACAGTGCCCAACTCTGCATACCTTAAGGGTAAATCGCGATAACTGCGTAGCTGACTGTTGTAGATTAGGATATGTCCCAAGCAATTCATAGGCCTTAGTATATATTCCTGCCCCTCGACTTCAATTGGTGAATAGAGATAATCGCGGTAGAAATCCCAATGCCCACTGGTCTTCCATAAAGCCAGCTTGGCAATATGGGGGGTGTAGACGATATCATAGCCTCGCTTAATGTGCTCTGCTTTCCAGAAATCCTCTATTATCTGCCGAATCAGAGCACCTCTAGGATGCCAACAAACCAGGCCAGGGCCAATTTCCTCATGGATGCTGAAGATGTCAAGCTCTTTGCCTAGCTTTCGGTGGTCTCGTTTCATGGCTTCAGCCTGACGCGCCAAATAACCTTCAAGCTCCGCTTCACTGTCGAAAGCCACACCATAGATTCTTTGCAACATAGGGCTTCTTTCATCCCCACGCCAATACGCTCCCGCTATATGAGTTAGCTTGAATGCTTTGATTTCGCTTGTGGACGCCACGTGAGGACCACGGCACAAATCAGCAAATGAGCCTTGCTTGTAAATAGTCACTCTGTTGTCTGGGAATTCATCAATAAGCTCCAGCTTGTACGGTTGATCAGCAAAAAGCTGGCGTGCCTCCTCTTTGTCTACTTCCTCTCTGATGAAAGGATAATCGGCATCGACAATCTCTCTTATCTTATTCTCAATTGCCGGCAGGTCTTCCGGCGTTAGCGGGCGTGCTAGCTCAAAATCATAATAAAAGCCGTCTTCAATAGCTGGCCCAATTCCAAATCTGACTCCCGTGAAGAGTGATTGCACTGCCTCAGCCATGACGTGGCTGGTAGAATGTCGCATTTTCTCCAAATTCTCTTCCTTAGTCATATTTGAACTCTCATCACGTTAAGTTGAACAATTCACGCCCGAAGCAGAGTTTGCAACCAGAAGCCCTATTAAAGAGTCAAGGTGGGACAAGTTAACGACTTTCACCCTCTACAATACGACATCCTTCCAGGAATTCCTTCTCTATCAAGGCGAGCGCCTGCCAAGCCGCTTAATTGTACTTTCTCGTACCTTCCCAGTTTCCAGAGGATTTCCCCCCTTCATGCCCTGACTATCCAAGTCTGAACTTGATAACCCTTCAATGCCAGCATACAAAAGCCACAGAGTTCCTGGACCCACGTTCAATCTCACTTCGTTGCATCTCACTGGCGCAACTGAAGCTATTCCAGTCCCACGCCATACCAAAACAATGGTCGCCGCTGCAGACGACTCCCAGACCACCCTTCATGAGGAAACTGCTCATCCAGCTTTGCCGCAGATACTCCTTTCGTATCGACTATCCACGCCGCTAATTCTATCGTATTCAGCAATGCTTATCAAGCTTCCGAAGCCTGTACGCTGATTCGTGTGGAAAAGCGATAAGGTGGTAAGAACCCTGAAGCTAGCGAAATAAGTGTAAGGAGGTCTTACTACCAATGGCTAAGATCCAGGAGAATGGTACCACAATTCTGTTGGGGCTTGAAGGATATGAGGGAGGAGAAGCTGAATGAAGACCAAAGGGATAAGATAAGCGAACTTCTTATCAGGTATCCCAGTCTTAAGGGGTTTTACTGGGCTAAAGAGAAGATAAGAGAGCTGTACCGGCAGCAAGGCAGAGAGGAGGCCGCTAAGCTTCTGCATCTCATTATCCTTAACCTTAAGTCAGAGGATGATGGAGAGCTAACAAGGTGGGGTAATACCTTGAGGCGATGGCGTGAGCCTATCCTGAACCACTTTGATAATGGCACCACCAACGGCTTCACTGAAGGCTGTAATACAAAGATCAAGATGCTAAAG
>JADFUX010000031.1 GCA_015222255.1 Chloroflexota bacterium | reverse complement strand
GTCAGCGAGTCCTTCCATCTTCGCTGGCATAGCTTTTCCGGAGGTCTCCCGCATGTTGGCGATCTCAACTATGCCGACGCTGGAGTCAAAGATGTTCTGCAGCAGAAGGCCTCCCTGAGAGTAAACGTGGAGGCCCTTCATCAAGACCAAGCTTGTTTTCATACCTAGCTTCCGCTCTGCTGCGCCCGATTGCAGGTAGAAATTGCGCTGAGAAGTGGCCCAGCTTATGACCGCACTAGCTCCCTGTTCATTGCTTCGGCGAGGGAGAACTCGAGCTTGCGGTGTTTGTTCCTGTCCGGTGCTAGTCTGCTCAGGTCTTCACGCTTGATAAGGATCCGCGGACCGCCGAGCACCGAAGACAAGTGACGCGCCTCCGTCAGTGGCGTAGGATAGAAGCCCAGATCCATCCTTGGTAGTTCTTGAACTGCCACTATCATGCCAACTCCCCAGGCTGCGAACTCGTATTTCGGTTCCCGGTCCTATTCTGTCTCAGCAATTCCCGGTAAGGGATTGGGTTGTGTCGCCGGGAAGGGTATGAGTGTCGTTCCCCTTTTCTATAACCATTCTACCACTTACCAAGGCATACTCTATGGCTCAGGGGAACAGGTTCGCATTAGCAAGAGTAGTCACCACTTTTGACATAACCTCCATGGCTGACATCTCCTGCTAGCAAAGTCTGATGATAGGTGCTGCAAGCCTACGCTTCTTTCTCCGCTTTCTTTTCGATATCGATTCTGCGGAGCTCTTTCCTCATGATCTTTCCTGTGGCTGTCGTGGGGAGTTCCTTGACGAACTCTATCTCCCGTGGATATGCATAACCTTCCAGCTTGGTTTTCACATACAGCTTAATGCTATCCTCCAACGCCTCGTCCACCTTCGCCCCTTCTTTAGGTACAATAAAAGCCTTTACAATCTCCCCTCTCATCTTGTCCGGTATGCCGACAACTGCTGCTAGTGTCACCGCGTCGTGCTTCATCAGGCAATCTTCGACTTCACCGGGTCCTATCCTGTAAGCTCCGCTCTCAATCACATCATCCTCTCTGCCAATGAACCAGAAATACCCATCCTCATCCTTTCTTCCCGTATCTCCTGTGCGTAGCCAGTCACGTATGAACTTCTCCTTTGTAGCCTCGGGATTCCCCCAATACCCTAGAAACATAACAGGATCAGGGCGTTTTATCGCGATTTCGCCAAATTCGCCTGATTCCACTATCTCACCATTTCCGTTGATCACCGCGACAACGTGTCCCGGAATCGCCTTACCCATGGAGCCAGGAGTAACTTTCATAATTTCAGCACAATTCCCGACTACCAAATTGCACTCGGTTTGCCCATAGAACTCATTGATTTCCAAGTCCATGACCTCTCTGCCCCATTGAAGAAGCCCCTCCCCCAGTGTCTCACCACCACTTCCAATGGATCTCATTTCGTAGTCATAGCGCTCTTTCGGATCCTTTACCTGACGCATCATGTTAAGGGCAGTGGCCGGCATGAAAGAGTTCCTGACTCCGTATTTGGCTATAAGGTAGAAGGCTTCCTCTGGATCAAATTTCTTGGCTCTGTATCCCAGAACAGGAATACCATGGTGCAAGCTAGGGAATAACGCGTCAATCAAGCCACCAATCCAAGCCCAATCAGCAGGTGTCCAGAACATATCCCCTTCCTTGGGAAACAGGTTGTGAGGCAATTCAACGCCGGGCAGATGCCCTAGTAGAGTCCTATGCGCATGAAGAGCTCCCTTCGGTGGCCCTGTGGTGCCCGAGGTGTACATAATCAGTGCCGGGTCATCCGCCTTTGTGAGAACAGGAGTGAAACTACGGCTTCCCTTTTCTATGCTGTTCCAGAAATCTAAGACACCCTCCTCGTTCTCACAGTCAATGGCCAGAATCATTTCCAGGTTTGGGAAGTGATCCTTGATTTCCAGAATCTTGGGCAAATTCTCCCTGTCAGTGATCACCCCTTTGGCCTGGCTGTTTCCCAAGCGATATCCCAAAGCTTGCGGACCGAACAGGACAAAAAGAGGCATAGCAATCCCGCCTACTTTGTAGATGGAAATATGGGAAATCAGTGCCTCAGGGCACTGGGGCAGCAATATTCCCACTCTATCTCCCCGTTCTACGCCATTGGCCTTCAAGGCGTTGGCTAACTGGTTTGATAGATTCTTCAATTCCCAGAAGGTATATTTCTGCTCTCTCCCCTTTGGGTCCAAGTATATGAGGGCTAACCGATATCTCTCATTAGCCCATTTGTCACATATGTCTACGCCAATATTGTAGTATTCTGGAATTTCCCACCTGAACTTACTGCAAATCTCATCATAGCTTTTCCCGGCATTCAACATGAAGCTCACCCCTTCAAAGGGTTTTCATAGACCTTGGAACTGATTCGTCTGATATGACGTCTAGCACCTGCTCAAGACTTTGCCAGGCCTCATCCCTGTGAGTCTTCCATTTTCTACAACTACCTGTCCATTCACAATGACATAGCCTATTCCCTCAGCATATTGATGGGGGTCGGCATATGTTGCTTTGTCCTTAATCTTGTCTGGATCAAACACGACAATATCAGCCCAGAATCCTTCTCTAATGATCCCCCTGCTCTCCAACCCCAATTTGCCCCCGGGCAGCGACGTCATTTTTCTTATGGCCTCTTCTAATGTCAAAACCTTCTCTTCCCTAACATATTTGCCAAGAACTCTTGGGAACGTACCATATGCCCTGGGATGTGGTTTTCCACCTGCAGCAGGTGCTGTCCCCCATGAATCTGAAGCTATTGACGATAGCGGACTGCGCATCACTGTCTTAACATCATCTTCATCCATCTGAAAAACAACCATAGTCGCACTCGCTTCTATTTCTAGAAGCCAATCAAAAAAACCTTCATATGGCTCATCGAATCTATTCTTCTCCCTCAGGATTGTCTGCAGAGATTTTCCCTCGTATTCTCTCTTTGACGGACATTCACTTATGACAATGCCATCCCATCCAGATCCTGCAATCATATTCTGGTACTTCATCGTGTCTTCAGCAATTTCTTTCTTTATTTGCTGTCTTACTTCCTCGTCCTTGAGCCGCTCCAGCATTTTTGCTGCGCCACCTTCTAGTACCCATGTGGGCAATGTTGCATTTATCAATGAACTACCCGCTGTGTAAGGATAAACATCACAGTTTACTTCCACGCCTCTGCTTCTTGCTCTCTCCATTGCTCTTAGGCTAGCATTGACTTTGCCCCAGTTGGCCTTCCCGGCTGCTTTGTGATGAGCAATCTCAACCGCAATATTGTTTTCCTCACCTATCCTTATGGCCTCCTCCAGAGATTCCGCTAGCCTGTCGCCTTCGTGCCTCATATGAGTCGCATATATCGCTCCGTACTTGGTTAGGACGCTTGCCAGCTCAATAAGTTCTTCCGTGCTGGAATAGCTTCCTGGGGGATATATGAGGCCAGTGGACATTCCAAAAGCCCCATCTTCCAGGCTTTCCTCGAGAAGTTTCTTCATTTCACCGATCTCTTCTCTTGAAGCTTCGTTTGAATCAAACCCTTTGACAGCCAAGCGTATGGCTCCCTGTCCAGCTAAAGGAGCCATATTTAGGGAAATCCCTTGTTGCTGAATCTTTTCGTAGTATTCTCCTAGCGTTTTCCAATTCCATCCGTAATCGAAATCAGATACTAATAGGGGCGCAAGATAATTCCTCAGGAGAGCCAGGTTATCAGGATTTCTTATTGGGGCCAGAGAATGTCCACAGTTGCCCACGACAACCGTTGTTACGCCTTGAGTTATATAGCACTCAGCGTTTGGATATGCCAAGATGCTGAAATCGCTATGATTGTGTAGATCAATGAAACCTGGCGAAACAACCATTCCTTTTGCGTCTATCGTTTTCCTTCCGCTCTCAGGGATAGAGCCTACTCTTCTTATTCTCCCATCAGCTATTCCAATGTCCTTCTTGAACCAAAGGTTTCCTGTGCCGTCTATGACATTTCCATTTCTCACCAGGATATCGAAATCTTCAGACATTCTTACCTCCTTACTTCTATTATTGGGGTTATTCAATTTTCAAGAGCCTCGCTCTTAACTTCAGAATTTGGGCCTTCCAGCCCAGCTTTACTGTTCTACCACCTTATCTTGTTACCATGGCCCTACCATTCCCGGACCGACCACCAGAGTGGGTAGCCAACACGAAAGGGCAGGGATATATGTAGTAAGGAATAGAATCGGCAAGCCGACAGCAAACAGATAGATCATCATGGGCTTCACCAATTGCTCATATGGGATGTCTGCTAACTTGGAACCTACAAAGATAGAGATGGCATATGGTGGTGTAACCACCCCAATACCAACATTAATAACAATTATCGCTCCCAGTTGAACAAGGTTCACACCGACTTCAGTGACCAATGGCATCAGTAGTGGCACCGCTATTATCATGATGGGCACTCCGTCTATGAACATCCCCAGGACTAGCAAGAGCAAATTCATCATGAACAATACTGCATACTTGCTTTCGAATGCCTGTATCATGCCTGTTGCCATGGCCTGAGCTAGTCCTTCTCGAATCATGAGTCTAGTAAAGCCCATGCCAAAGGCAAGCAATAGCGTAATCATGCCCATTGTCATAAGCGTCCCCTTAGTGCATTGCCAGAGAGTCTTTACTTTCAATTCCCGGTATATAAACATGCCAACGAATAAGGTGACCACTACAGCGAGAGCGCCCGCCTCGTTCGGTGTGCATACGCCTCCATAGATTCCCCCCAGTACAACAAGGGGAACACATAAGGCTGGTAAGGCGGACCAGCTAGATTTGACCACCTCCTTTGCTGATTCTGCGAACCCTTTTGGTAACTCAGGAATTTCCTTGCTGGGGAACATATACCTGGAACATATAATGGTATTCACCACGATATAACCCCCGGCAAGTAGAAGACCAGGGAAGATAGTGGACAAGAAAACGGCAGCCACTGACTGCTTAGCAACAAGGCAGTAAATTAGCACAGGAACACTGGGCGGTATCAGGTATCCTAAGAAACTAGAGGAACATAGAACCGCAGTAGTATATCTTCGCTGGTATCCGTACTTTTCCAGCGGAAAGGCTAGTAGCGGAATCGTAGCGGCTATGGTAGGAACTGACGAACCGGTCAGGGCACTCAAAAATGTTACAGTTACTATACCAACGTCTACCAATCCACCCCTCAACTTTCCCACCAAAACGTAGGAAAGACGAATGAAGCGCTTGGCAAGGCCTGCCTCGGCCATCAAGCCGCCGGCATAAATAAAGAAAGCTATTGCCATAAGGATATAGTTGTCCATGGCAGCATAAGCTGTCCCTGGCAGAAAATCGAGCGGACTGCCTATGAGCACTAGGGCCACCACTGAACTCCCCAAAAACACCCAGCAGAGAGGAAGCCCTATTAGGATTCCCAGAAAAAACACTGCCAGCCCAACGAACAATCCAAATTCCATTATGCTTTCTCACCTCCTGCTGGAGAGCGGCAAATTGCGACTAGTTCACCGATATCTCTTCGGAGGATAACCAGCAAGTGCAGTAGTATTAGGCATATCGCAACAAAAAAAACAACCACTAGCCAGCTTTCGTTAAACCACCTGACCAGCGAGCCATATTCAGAGTATTTCAAGGCGCGTAAGAGGACGACATGAGCTCTATCCAAAAAGACGGATGCCAGAACAATGGAAATCACCACTATGCAGACACTATGAATGGCAATAGCTCTAGGCTTTCCCTTGAGAGCTCTCTGGTAGAAGTAATCCACCGATATGTGGCTCTCTCGCCAGGTAGCGAAAGCGCCTGCGGCAAACATGAAGACTATGAAGCTATACAACGCTAGGTCATTCAACCCCAGTGCAGGAAAGTGCAACGCATAACGATTAGCCACTGAGGCAAAGATCAAGAAGGTAGTTATAAGGAGCGTTGAAAAACCAATTACCGCCTCTGATTGCTGTACCCCGTGTAGTATCCATTTGAATGCTAGCTCCACATGGCCCACGAAGCTTTTCCGCGATGACGTTGTCACACCCATAACCCCCCCCGGCTTGTTGATATTATCAATGACACCTGATCCTCCTCGTTATCCTTGCGACGAACACGGACAGCCACCACTCCCCGAATGCGATTGGCACATCTTCGCCTTGCAATGCTACAAAGGCGACGGGGCCTAGTCCAAGCCTAAAGTGAGATATACTCCAGGGCTTGAAGTGCCACACTCACTTTTCCGACTGGAACCAAGCCTCCGTCTAGTACCCTCTAGGCACAATCTCAAGGCAAAGTGAAGACAGTATGTTGGCAGGCTAGCCTTATACTGCTCCGGCTGCTTCTGCCAGTGCCCTTACCCGATCCAACTCATCTTGGAGCTCCTGGGTCATATTCTGGCCAGGGTAGTGCTCGTCAAGCCACGGCTTGCACAGCTCTTCCCAGACTTGACCCATGTTTGCTTTTTCCCTCCATAGGTTCCTTTCTTCCGTCGTCGGGTAATAAATTTCGACGCCAGCATCCAGCACCTTCTGCTTATGGCTTATCGTTTGTCGGCGCTGCGCCTCAAAATCGCGCTCCTCTGCCATTTTACCGGCTGTAAATATGGCATCCTTGAGGTCTGAAGGTAGGCTGTCCCACAGTTCCTTATTCATCGATACATTAGCGCAGTCCCAAGCCCAATCCATCGCAGTGTAGTATTTCAGCACTTCCATATGCCGCTCCTCTACCAGAGAACCCCATAGGCTCCAGCACATATCCACAACTCCCCTTTCCAGGGCATTGTAGAGGTCAGCCCAGGGGATAGTGTGTAAGGTGAGGCCAGTGCCTTCTCCCATATTCTCGAAGGCCATCACAGAAGCAACGGAGGCGGAAACCCTCATCTTCTGATCCTTCAAGTCGTCTGGCGTCTTAAGCGGCCTGACATTGCTGCCAATACCATATAGGCCCATTGGGCTGCTCCATAAGAGCTGACCGCCAACCTCGTTCCAAGCCTCATTCGCCACTTTGTACACCGCCCCATCAGGAGGAGTATATAGAATGGCTGCTTCTGCGAAGCTTCCCACAGTCCAAGGGATCCAGTTCATCATTCCACCAGGAACGATGTCAACGTAGGGAGCGAAAATCCCTATTTCGACGGTCCCCTCCTGCACGGCATGGAATATTTCAGTGTGACTACCAAGCAAACCGTCCGGGTAAAACTCCACTTCGATTCTTCCGTCCGAGTAATCGCCAATGAGTTCACAAAACATGGCCAGCGACTGGTTTCTCACATCTTGTGTCCAGGGAGTCCCCAATCGCCATTGGTACTCCGCCTTGGGCAGCGTTGCTGCCGCTTCCGGTGCCGCTTCCGGTTCCTCTTCCGGTGCCTCTTCCGCTGCCGGGGCCGGGGCACACGCGGAAGCAAACGGCATGACGGCTAGGAGTAAGACAAGTAACATGCCTGCGGTGACCATGAACAAGTT
>JADFUX010000030.1 GCA_015222255.1 Chloroflexota bacterium | reverse complement strand
TATCTCCTGGGAGCAAGGCCTAGTTGACATAATGCGGTTAGGATATGGGTACTGGCTCTATCAGGTGCTTTACCCAGGTAATCTGCCGGTGATTCACGGAGATTTCAATAGCCTCGTCGTTATGGCGAAGTTCTAAACCTTGCTCAGTACCTTTTCTTTCTGGTCAGCCAGCTTACCGCGAAAAGCAGAACAGCACTCGCAGCGAATCCTATTAGGCCCAAGTCTTGTTTCAAGGGAATATCAAGGCCTGGGATTCTGCCCAGCAATCCTATCACTCCGCCACCAATCAGGGCGGCCAATGCCCCTTGTGAAGTCAGTCTCAGCTTTTCCTTATAGAATCCGGCAATTACGGGAACAACCAGGCCACAGGTGAAGATGGTATAGGCAAAAAGAAGAGATGAAATCACGCCTTTTACGGCTAGAGCCAAACCGAGTGCTATGAGGCCTAGAATGACTACACTCAGCCTCGTTAGTAAAACGGTTTTTGCCTCACCCAGCGAGGGGTGAAACCGCTTAAGGATATCCTCAGTCAGAATGACACTTTGACTGAGGAGACAGGTATCTGCCGAGGACATAAGGGCAGCCACTAAAGCAGCAAGGATTAGTCCGCTTAAAGCGGGAGATAGGATTCCATTGATTACTTGGGGGAATGCTTGCTCAGGGGAAATTCCAGGATAGAGTACGCTGGCGCTCATGCCGATTAGGACGATGGCAAAGGCTAAAGGGATGAAGAGAAATGCGGACAAGAGAGCTGACCGTTGGGCAGTTCTTTCGTCTTTGGCGCAGAAAAGCCGCGTATAAATGTCAGGGCCCACAACGTAAGTGGCTCCAACGAGAATCAGAAACGACAGGAGCATCTTCCAGTCGAATTCGGCACTCACTGGAAAGGAAAAGTAAGTCGGGGGCAAAGAAGCTTCTAACCCGCTGAGTCCTCCCACATTCATAAAAACCAGAGCTAGAGCCACGAAAATTCCGACAAAAAGAATCGCCGATTGGAAAACGTCAGTGCGGATGACGGAGAATTGCCCTCCCAGGACAGCATAGGTTATGAAGACTATGGTGAAAATAATCATCCAAAGAACGAGAGAGCCAATCCCTAGAATAGACAGGACTTGCCCCGCAGCAACAATCTGCCCTGCCACCACCCCTGTCCAGGCAACGACAATAAGAATTGAGGCTGCTAAACCGACGCGGCTGTCATACTGCTTCCCGGCAAGCTCTGGAAGAGTATAGAGTGCGGCGGCTCTGACTCTCTTAGCGAACAAAAACCCTAGAATTAGGAGGCCAACCGATCCAGCAAGAAGCCACCACGCACCGGTCAGTCCTTGCGCGAATCCCAAGCCGGCCATTCCCACGGTGGACGAACCCCCAAGAGCAGTGGCTAGAAGGGATCCGGTGACAAGGAGCAATGTCCCTTTGCGGTGGGCAACGAAGAAGCCTTCTTGACTTCCCGCCTTCCTTCTGCTCCATACGCCTATGCCGATTATGGCCAGGAAATAAGCGACGATTATGAGCAGTTGGACCATCTTATCTTCGAGCTATTCTATGTCAGGTGGATGCAGTCGCCGGCGATGGCGGTTCTCAACGAGCCGTCCTTGCCTTTTATTATTAGTGCCCCGCCGCTGTCGATGTCTACAGCTTGTCCTATTATTTCCTCACCTGGTGCCACTATTCTCACGTCCCTATTCAAAGTGGCAGAGAGGCTTTTCCACTCTTCAACCAGATCTGCTTTAGTTAGCAGAGCTTGCCGCTCCTGTAATTCCATCAGCACCGACCTGAAGAACTCCTTCCTGCAAACCTCTCTACCTAATTGCTCCTTGAGTGAGGTTGCCTTCTTTTCCTGTTGGGAGACATAAGCATTTGCGTTTACGCCTATCCCCAGATTTATGAAATGCACGGCATCCACTTCTGCATGCATTTCCGCCAATATGCCACATACCTTTCTTCCCTCGATTAAGACATCGTTGGGCCATTTCAACTCAGCCTTTAGACCAAAAAGCCTTCTAATCGTGGTTGCCACTGCAACTGAAGCCATCAGATTCATCCTTGGAGCATATATTGGACTTATCTTGGGCCTTAAGACGACGGTGAAATAAATCCCGCCCTCTGGAGAGAGCCACTCCTTGCTCAACCTTCCTCTCCCATGAGATTGAGACTCAGCGACTATAATTGTCCCTTGTTCTACTCCTCCTTCTGCTAGTTTTCTCGCTGCATCCATCGTCGAGCCAATTTCTCGAAAGTGATGAATTCTCTGCTCCAATCCGGGAAACTCACAAGGGATCAGTAAATCTGGCGAGGAAAGTAAGCGGTATCCCTTGGGTGATGCCTCTACCGTGTAGCCATCTTGCTCTAACCTATGGATATGTTTCCAGATGGAAACCCTTGAGGTGCCAAGCTCCTTGCTCAGGCTCTCACCGGACACATAGTCTCCGCTCTCCCGAAGAGCCCTTAGTATCTCCCCTTTCATCTTGTTAACCTCGCTTGACTTGAGGTTAACCGATTTTGGCCATTCCGTCAAGCTTGCCACCGTAATGGAACGTTTCCTTGGCTACGGTGTCGCTTATTTGGATGACCTGGTCGTGTGATTGGCGCTAATGCGGGCCTATTGCGTGGTGTTATAATAGCTATGACAGAGGGATAGGATTCATGTGGCTTAAAGGCAGGATGTTTCCGCTGTTAGCATTGAGGTTTAGCATTCCTTATGGCGTAATTGCTGGAGCCGGGACATGGATGCGAAGAGGAGGTAACTATCCCACATCATTTTGCTTCAGCTCTGTATGAACTAGTCTATGGCGCTGGCTGCTTTGAAGGGTGGGATGAACCGCTCCTCGTGAATGGCTTGAGGAAATATTGATAGCAGAGTGGCATCTTCTTTTGGACCAGTGTGGTGGTCTGGTGGTGAGATGTGACTCTCGGCCGGGTTAGCGAAGCAGATGGAGGTGAGAAGATACACAGCACTTGCTGTGGTGAGCAGCATCGTTGAACAGGGAGTTCTGGTGGCGGTTGTGCTCTGGCTGCTACCAAGGTTTGGGATAAATATTCCCCTTTGGGCTCTGGTCGTTATGGTGATTGCCCTGGGGGCATATGGGTATGTGGGTTATAGGCTTGGCAGGACGGCGCTGGAGAGGAAGCCCATGATGGCGTCAGAAGCAATGCTTGGCAGCCAATGCACGGTGATGACGCCGCTTGCACCTAGAGGTTATGTTAAAGTTGGCAGCGAAATGTGGCGGGCATCATCACGAGGTTTGGTTATTGAGAAGGGTCAAGAGGTTGTTATTGTTGGCATAGAGGAGCTGACACTCCTTGTAGCCCCTCTCGACAGCGATGATCGCCAGGAAAAAGCAAAGCATGGGTAGTTTCTGGCATCCCATTGCCGGTCGGCAAAAACAGAATAGGAATGGACAGAGCCAGCAAAAAGCGATATATTTATCCAATTATGGAAATCAGCTGGCTAGGACATTCTTGCTTTGTTATCAAGGGAAAAGAAAAGACTATCATCACCGATCCGTACTATCCCAATCTGGGCTACTCTTTGGGCGAACCTAAAGCAGACATAGTAACTCTGAGCCACCTCCACCCTGGCCACAGCTACGTTGAGGGCGTGGCCAATAACCCAAAACAGATAAAGCTCCCCGGGGAATGTGAAATAGGAGGCGTATTCATCACTGGAATTGCTACCTTTCATGACAATGAAAGGGGAACAATAAGAGGTAAAAACACCGTTTACAACATCGAAATGGATGGCATGGCGTTGTGCCATCTGGGCGACTTGGGACATCCGCTGATGCCAGGAATGGTAGATGAACTGGGTGTTATCGATATTCTATTTTTGCCTGTGGGGGAAGTGTCAACAATACCTGTGAGTACGGCCGTGGAAACCGTAAAACAACTAAACCCCCATATAGTCATCCCGATGCACTACAAAACAGATGTGATATCCAGAAGCCTGGAACCTGTGGACAAGTTCCTGAAGGAAATGGGTATTCGAGATGCAGAGCCGAGAAACAGACTTTCAATTACTGAGTCTTCCTTGCCCTCAGGCACGCAAGTTGTGCTTCTCAGCTACATTTCAAATTGAAGTGAAACTGATGAGTCAGGTCAGGACGTCTTCTCGCAGAGGCGTTCTCTTTGACAGAACTTCAATCGGTCACTACAATAAGTCCTGATATGAGCTTGCCTGGCCAACTCTACAGGCTGCAGCAACTTGATCTAGAACTTCAAAGGCAACAAGACCTCATAAACGGAATTAATGAGCAATTAAACAAAAATGAAGGTCTAATCGAAGCAGAATCGGAATTGACGTCACGGAAACAAAGACTAGCGGAGGTGGAGAAAAGGCAGAAGGTGGTTGAATGGGCGTTAGAAGACCTTCAAGAGAAGACAAATCACCTTAGCAAGAAGCTTTACGGCGGCGCGATCAAGAATCCCAAAGAACTCGTCAACCTCGAGCAGCAAGCTAAGGACCTCAGAAGCAAGCTTGGCAGTAAAGAAAATGATTTATTGGAGCTAATGACACAGGTAGAGACTATGCAGGGCGAGGTGAAAGCTAGTGCTGAAGAACTCGAACAGCTAAGTCAGGAATGGCACCAGAAACAAGAAAACCTCAAGCAGAGGAAATCCGCTGCGGAGAGTAAGCTTGCTAAGCTCAGTCCAGACCGTCAAGAGTTGGCCCAACAAATCAGCCGTGAGGCGCTCCAGCTATATGAACAAATCAGATTAACGAAACAGGAACCTGTAGCTAAAGTAGAGCAGGGGAGGTGCCAGGGATGCCGCATCACCTTGCCCACAAGCCAGTGGCAAAGAGCTAAGGCTGGTGACCTAGTTCAATGCAGCAGCTGCAATAGAATATTGTATTTAGAGTAGACCCAAAGGGCCAGGGAAGAGGAAAAGGCCGAAAATGCTGGGGGGATTTGACTTCCCAATTCACCAACTATAAACTATCTTGGGCGCAAGTAAATCGGGTGACCGCTGCATACTGAACGTATGGAGAGGAAAGTCCGAGCTCCGCCGAGCAAGGTGCTGGGTAACACCCAGGAGGGGCGACCCTACGGAAAGTGCCACAGAAACATACCGCTCCTGTTTTTGGAGCAAGGGTGAAATGGTGAGGTAAGAGCTCACCAGCAACTAGGTGACTGGTTGGCTGGGTAAACCCCACCCGGAGCAAGACCGAATAGAAGGGCGCTTGAGGTGCTCGGCCGATGCCCTCGGGTTGGTCGCTTGACCCCGATGGTAACATCGGGGCTAGATGGATGGTCACCACCCTGAAAGCCGCCCACCGAAATTTCTGGTTTCGGTGGGAACCCGCGACAGGGTACAGAACTCGGCTTACAGATTTACTTGCCCCCTGCAATTTGGTACGC
>JADFUX010000029.1 GCA_015222255.1 Chloroflexota bacterium | reverse complement strand
TATCGGCCCAGATGTTGAAGGATTTTCAGTTGTTTAAAGGTCTGGATGAAGGTGAGCTAGCGGAGGTAGCCAAACTTTGCCGCGAGCGGAGTTACGAAGAGGGTTCTATTATTTTTACGGCGGGTGGCTCAGCAGAAGATATATATCTTCTCAAAGACGGTGAGGTTGACATACAAGTTGAAGTTGTCATCTACGACTTGGAAGCAAGGGCAAGCGTCTACGCAGTAAGGGAGGGTGAAACATTCGCCTGGTCAGCTCTGGTACCACCACACATGTTGACGGCATCGGCGAGATGTCGGCGAAAGAGCGACGTCATCACCATAAACGGCAAAGAATTCATGGACCTCTTGGCTAAGAATAGGCACATAGGCTACGAGGTCATGCAAAACCTGAGCAAAGTTATAAGCTCAAGACTTGCTGCCACCATGATAGCGCTGAGATATCAGATCCAGAAAATGTCTGCAGGTAGGGAAGCATGAAGACAAAGAGCAATCTGGAAAGAGTGCTTGAAGCAGGACAATTCGCCGTCACCAGTGAAATAGGCCCCCCACAAAGTGCCGACCCAGAGGTAATAAGGAGAAAGGCGAGGCTGCTTAAAGGCAGTGTTGATGCCTTTAACGTTACTGATGGACAAACGGCTGTGGTGCGCATGGCAAGCTGGGCTGCTTGCCTCGTAGGGAAAGAAGAGGGGTTAGATCCCATCATTCAGATGACCTGTCGGGACCGGAATCGCATCGCCCTTCAAATGGATGTGTTGGGCGCAGCAGCATTAGGGATAAGCAACATCTTATGCTTGACAGGCGACCACCAGAAATTCGGCAATCATCCCCAGGCTAAGAGCGTTTTCGATCTGGACTCAATTCAACTGATTCAGGTGGTGAAGGACATGCGAGACGAAAAGAGATTTCAGTGCGGCGATGAGATGGCGCTTGAACCTCACCTTTTCATAGGAGCAGCGGCGAATCCCTTCGCCGACCCCTTCGAGTTCAGGGTGATTCGTCTTGCCAAGAAGGTGGCAGCGGGGGCGGACTTCATCCAAACTCAGATTGTCTACAATGTGGATAAGTTTGCTGAGTGGATGAAGCGCGCCCGTGATAAGGGACTACATGAAAAGGTAAAAATCCTTGCTGGAGTTGCTCCTGTGAAGTCGGTGGGTGCCGCAAGGTATATGAAAACCAGGGTTCCGGGGATGGACGTCCCTGATGAGATAATTGAGCGTCTTCGCGGTGTGCCCAAGGAGCAGGTGCCCAAGGAGGGGATTAAGCTTTGTGTAGATATTATTAACCAGGTGAGCCAGATTGAAGGTGTGGCAGGGATTCATCTTATGGCTATCGAGTGGGAGGAGGTAGTACCCGAGATAGTAGAGGCAGCAGGCCTTCTACCACGGCCTAGATTCGCATAAATGGAAAGCCACCATTCACCATTGCCTAACATTCGAGACCAAGCTTATGAACTTGCCTATAGGCTCGCCTGTGAGCAACTGGCCAGGATGGATATACAACAGCAATGCCTCAGAAGCGGCGCACAGTACATAGATTCCAGCAAGGTAATTGTTGAATACTTGAACCGCTCATATGTGATTTCTCCCCCCGAAGTTGAAGTGTCACTAGAGGATAGCGGGGACGAGGTTCCGCTAAAGGACAAGATAATCATACTTCACTATTTGACTTTGGCCAAAGGCACTCCTATGACTGGTAAGTTGATTACGTTCAAGCAATTGCCAGGCTGTGATAGCTACTTTCCGGTCTTTGAGCAACTGGCTATAAGGCCTCTCTTGGACCATTTCAGTAAGGAGCCGAGGCTGCTAATAGATGCCGCGGCAAAACTGGGAGGCCATGAAGCAAATTATGGCGACACAGGGGTAACGGTCAATGCTTTAAGCAAGATTCCTATAACTATAGCTCTGTGGCGAGGTGATGAAGAGTTCGCTCCCAGAGGGAGCATAATGTTTGATAGCAACATCTGTGATTACCTCCCTGCTGAGGACATAAGGGATATCTGCGCAACTATTGCTCGGAAGCTAGTCAAAACCATTCCGTCCCTTATAAAGGGAGAGCATTAGGATGCAATGGATTATCTTCCCGGGGTTTGGAGGTAGCTACTTAAAGATTTAGACTCTTCCTCTTCACTTCACTCAGGGTCAAGATGACATCAAGTAGCTGGATACTTTTCAAGGAAGGAGTAAGCGATGGATGGAGAAGGCATAATTACATTAACCATTGATGGTGAGGGTATAGAAGCCAAGCGTGGGCAGACAATACTGGAAGCTGCCAAGAGCGCAGGAATGTACATTCCAAGTCTTTGCTACTATCGCGGTCTAAAACCGCTGCCTGAAGTAATGCCTGATGAGGCTTGTCAGCTTTGCGTAGTAGAGGCAAACGGCAGTATTGTCCTTTCTTGTATTACTGCTGTCGCTGAAGGAATGGTAGTTAAGAGGGAGACACCGAGCATACGCGAGCTAAGACAGAAAACCCTGACTGCCATTCTGGCTAGACAGCCCACTGACACCTGCTTTGAAAAAAGAGACTGCGAACTTAGGAAAGTCATCGACTATATCGGTCTGAAAGAAATGCCTATTCATGTTTCTAGATCATTACCTCTTTTGGAAGATAATCCCTTCTTTGCCCGCAATTCTAGCCTTTGCATTTTATGTAACCGTTGTCTGCGAGTCTGTGATGAGGTAAGGGGGATTGGGGTAATTGAGACTGCCTTTCCTTGTCAGAAAGCTTGCCCTGCGGGCATAGACATTCCTCGCTATATTCGTCTTATCGCCCGGGGAAGACCGAGCGCTGCCTTAGCAGTGATAAGGGAGAAGGTTCCTTTTCCTGGCGTATTAGGACGGGTTTGCGCTGCTCCCTGTGAGGATAAATGCCAGCGTGGCCAAGATATAGATAAAGCAGTGCACATAAGAATGCTTAAGCGCTTTCCCGCTGATAATGGTGATGATAGCTGGAAAAAGCAAACAAAATCTGTTCCTGCGACTGGCAAAAGCGTAGCAGTAGTGGGAGCAGGACCAGCAGGACTCACTTGTGCCTACTATCTGGCTAAACTGGGACACAGAGCAACTGTATTTGAAGCTCTCCCAATACCAGGTGGAATGATGAGAGTGGGAATTCCTGAATATCGTCTCCCTCGTGAGATACTCCGCGATGAGATTCGAGATATTGAGATGGCAGGTGTAGAAATCAGACCAAATAGTAGAGTCGGGAGCTTGGATTCCCTTTTTGAGCAAGGATACCAGGCGGTCTTCGTTGGAATCGGTGCTCATGAAGAAATGAAGCTGGGAGTTGAGGGAGAAGAGTTGCCTGGGGTAATCGGGTGTGTAGAATTCCTCCGCCGGTTCAACCTAGGAGAGAAGGTAGAGATAGGAAATGAGGTGGGAGTTATTGGTGGGGGAAACGTTGCTATAGATTCTGCTCGTGTTGCCTTGCGGCTTGGGGCAAAGAAGGTGCTTGTTTTTTACCGTCGCACACAAAAAGAAATGCCTGCTGAGCCAATGGAGGTGGAACATGCGTTGGAGGAAGGAATTGAGATCGTGTTTTTGGTTGCCCCTTCAAGAATCTACAGAGAAAATGGCGCCTTGAGGTTGGAGTTAATCCGCATGGAATTAGGAGAGCCTGATGCCAGTGGCAGACGCCGCCCTGTCCCTGTTAAGGGAAGTGAGTTTGTGGCCGGGCTTGATAGTTTGATTGCTGCTATCGGCGAACGACCAGAGGTCCCTCCAGGTTTTCAGCTTGAAATGGAACGGGGGAACATACTCAAGGTCAATGAGGACCTGAGCACGAGTCGGGAGGGCGTCTTTGCCGGGGGCGATTGCAGCACCGGGCCAGCTTTGGTCATCAATGCTATCGCAGCAGGAAGGAAAGCGGCTCAGTCTATTGACCGTTACCTTGGTGGCAAAGGAGATATTCAAGAGCAACTTGTTCCTGCTGAGGAGGCTATGACTTGGTTAGAAGACGTACCTACAGGAGGAAGATTAGCTGCCATTTCTTACCTTGTGCCGCAGACGCGTATTAAGGATCTTTCTGAGGTAGAGCAAGGGATGAGTTGGGAGACAGCGGTTGCTGAAGCTCAGCGCTGCCTTCAGTGTAATGCGATTGAGCCCTTAAATGGGCTGACTCTTAGCGAGGCTGGCTGCGAGTTCTGTGGTGCTTGTGTTGATTCCTGCCCTACTGGTGCTCTCAACGACCTAGCTACCCGTGAGATTGCAAAGCCTGAGCGTGTAGTTACGACAATTTGCCCCTATTGTGGTGTTGGCTGTCAAATCAAGCTCGAGGTCAAGGATGGGAAGATAATAAGGTCCATCCCTGATCCAGATGGCGTAGCTAATAAAGGGCAGGCATGTGTCAAGGGCCGTTTTGGTATCGCAGACTTTGTCCATCATCCGCAGCGTTTGACTTCCCCCCTGATAAGAAAAAATGGGGAGTTGAAAGAGGCATCTTGGGATGAGGCGCTAGGGCTGGTGGCCAAGAAATTGGGAAGGTGCACTGCAGACGAAGTAGCAGTAATCGCCTCAGCCAAGTGCACCAACGAGGAAAACTATGTCATCCAGAAATTTGCCCGAGCGGTACTGGGCACGAACAATGTGGATCACTGCGCCCGACTGTGTCATGCTCCCACAGTGACTGGCCTTGTCCAGACTTTTGGCAGTGGAGCTATGACTAATTCCATCAACGAGATCGGCGACGCCGCTTGCATCCTAGCTATTGGTACAAACACTACGGAGAATCACCCAGTCATCGGGCTTGAGGTGAAAAGAGCAGTAGACAACGGGGCAAAACTGATCGTGGCTAACCCTCGCGAGATCGACCTATGCCGCTTTGCAAGCCTCTGGCTGCAGCATAGCCCTGGAACGGACGTAGCCTTGCTTATGGGGATGATGCGAGTGATAGTAGATGAGGGATTGCTTGACTCAGCCTTTATCGCGGATAGATGTGAGAACTTTGATGCTTTCGAACAGGCACTGGGCGATTTCGGTCTGGATTTTGTCGAATCCATCACAGGAGTGCCGCGTGACAAGATAGCTCAATCAGCCCGTATCTTTGCCACCAATAGCCCAGCCACCATCCTCTATGCCATGGGTATTACACAGAGTTCCCACGGCAACGACAATGTGGTAGCTACTGCCAACCTGGCAATGCTCACTGGGAACGTAGGCAAGCCATCGACTGGGGTTAACCCGCTCAGAGGTCAGAACAACGTGCAAGGTGCTTGTGATATGGGTGCCCTGCCGAATGTTTTTCCTGGCTACCAGGCAGTAACCGATCCAGCTATTAGAGAGAAGTTCGAAACTGCCTGGGGGTGTTCATTACTCCCGTCCCTTAAAGAGAAGTTCGGGATTAGTTGGGCGTGCTCATTACCCTTGTCTCCAGGACTGACCTTGGTTGAGATGATCGAGGCTGCTTCCCGCAAAGAGATAAAGGCACTCTACCTCATCGGTGAGAACCCGGCATTGAGCGACCCTGATGTTCGGCATGTCCGAGAGGCGCTATCCAAGCTTGAGTTTCTCGTGGTTCAGGATATCTTTCTCTCTGAGACAGCAGAGATGGCACACGTTGTCTTGCCTGCGGCGAGCTTTGCTGAAAAGGATGGCACCTTCACTAACACCGAGCGCCGGGTGCAGCGAGTAAGGAAGGCTATCGAGCCGATTGGTGATTCCCGCCCTGATTGGTGGATCATTTGCCAAGTAGCCAAGCTGTTGGGAGCTGGAGGCTTTGACTACAGTCACCCCTGGCAGATAATGGAGGAAATTCGGGATCTTACTCCCAGCTATGGTGGCATAAGTTACCAGCGTCTGGAGCAGGGCGGACTCCAGTGGCCTTGCCCTATTGAGGACTATCCAGGTACACCAATACTCCACGTAAACACCTTTGTAAGGGGGAAGGGCAGATTTATCCCGCTAAAATACATCCCTCCTGACGAGTCGCCCGACGCAGACTATCCTCTGATTCTCACCACGGGGCGTGGTTTGTATCACTTCCATACTGGGACCATGACTCGCAAAGTAGCCGGGCTTAACATTGTGGAGCCTGAAGGCGTGGTGGAAATTAGCCCCAAGGATGCTTCCCCACTTGGCATAGCTCAGGGCGACAGAGTTAGAGTGAGTTCTCGGCGTGGTGAAATCGTTGCCAAAGCGAAAGTAACGGAGGTGTCACCCCCGGGGCTCGTGTTCATGACTTTCCATTTCGCGGAGAGCCCTGCCAACGTACTCACTAATCCCAAGCTAGACCCGATATCTAAAATCCCTGAATTCAAAGTCTCCGCGGTTAGAGTGGAGAAACTGCAAGGGATGTGAAGGGCCGCTTGTCCATTGCTCTCATTATGAAGCTTTGCCGGCACTCCAACCGTTATTCTAGTTCTCCATCCAACTAGGTCTTGGTTCACCTTGACTGGCAAAACCGCTAAGCCGGCGGCGAAGCTCGTAGCCCTTGCCATCAACCCTGACGGTCATGCTGACCTCGTCTTCCTACCGCTCCGATGTAATGGCACCTTGAGGTGCTTCGCAACTTGACGATACCGCTTGATGTCCTGACAAGCTCGCTGACGAAGTCTACACGATTTCTTCAGTGCAGTTCTTGGTTGTGCGGGTAGATAGTCACCTGCCCTGGAACCTTGGTTAGGCGCTACCCCTGAAGCGAAAACCCCCACGTCACGCGTAATCCCGCGCTCAATTTTCCAAACCGCCGAACCAACCGTGGAGCATACCTGCCCCCTAGGGCAGCCAATTAGTACTTTGGGGCAGCACCAACATGTACTAGAAATTGCTACCTGTGGACGATGGCAGTCCCTGCAGCGATTGCTAAACTACAGGTAGAATGAAAGCAGAGGGGGTGCGAAATGACTAGAGGGATTGAAGTGAAGAAGGTAAACCCCGGTGGGGAGGTGGCATTGGTGCGGGAGGAGTTGCGCGCCGTTCTTAAGAGGGCGGCTACTGAGCCGGAATTCCTGGCACGATTAGCCGCAAATCCTCAAGAGGCTCTCAAAGAGTACTATTCCTTGACTGTCGAAGAGAGGGCAGCTTTGGCTAGCGGTGACATCAGGAGAATAGAGTCTTGGCTAGGCAAGCTAGACAAAGAGCTAAGCAGGTGGCTGTGGTGCCGGCTGTCACAAGAGAAATGGTAAATAGTGAGGTGTCAAATGGCAAATCCTTTGGTAGCGGAAGACACTCAGGCGCCTGTGTTAGGGCGTGAGGCAACTATTGAGGAACGCCTAAACGGGATTTTGTCCTCCTATCAGCGAAACGAGGACCAGCTCATTCCTATCCTGCAGCAAGTCCAACTGGCCTTTGGCTACCTGCCGGAGACAGCGATGAGAAAGATAGCCAAGTTCCTCAATTTGCCCGAAAGCACAGTGTTCGGCGTGGTCACATTCTATGCTCAGTTTAGGCTTGTACCCTCAGGCCGGAACATGATCACAGTCTGTCGCGGCACCGCCTGTCATGTGCGTGGCGGCGCCCGTATTCTCCGCGAGGTGGAAAAACATCTGGGTGTTAAGCCCGGTGAGACCACATCGGACTTTGAATATTCACTGGAGACAGTGGCTTGTTTTGGTGCCTGTGCCTTAGCACCAGTTATGGTGGTGAACGATAAAGTCCAGGGTAGGATGTCGACCGCAAAGGTCAGAGAGACGCTGGGCAATGGCAGTAGCTAGTGTTTTCGGCTTCTAGGAGGGCCGAGCGATTTGTCGAACAATAGTGCACAAGAGAGGAGGTGCCATGAACTTCGAGGACGCCAGAGAGCAAGCGATCTCACAGTGGAAAGCAATGCAGCAGAGCGATAAACTTCGCGTCCTGATTGGCATGGGCACTTGTGGGCGAGCTGCTGGTGCTGAAGATGTACTCGACGCCCTTAATAAAAAGTTGGTGCAGGAGCACATTCCAGCTGAAATTCTTCGAGTTGGTTGCATAGGACTTTGCTACGCTGAGCCCCTGATTGAACTAGTTAAGCCTGGCATGCCAAGTGTCTTCTATGGCGATCTTACCTCCGAGCTTATATCGGAAATTGTTGATGATTATCTAGTTGCCGGCAATCCTCGCCCTGACCTGGCGTTGGGCACTCGTGGTGAGGGCACTTTGGACGGCATCCCGAGGCTCTTTGACTTGCCGGTGCTCAAGCCCCAAGTCCGCATCTCTTTGCGCAATTGCGGAAATATCGACCCAGAAAATATCAACCACTATATTGCCAATAGCGGCTACGAGGGCTTAGCCAAAGCGCTGAGAATGAAAGGTCAAGAAGTAATTGATGAAATAAAGAAATCAGGATTGCGCGGTCGTGGCGGCGCTGGCTTTCCTACGGGAGTCAAATGGCAGTTCTGTCATGATGCTCCAGGCGACATTAAATATGTAGTATGCAATGCTGACGAAGGCGACCCTGGCGCATTCATGGACCGAGCACTTCTTGAGGGTGACCCACATGCTGTGCTAGAAGGAATGCTTATTGGTGCTTACGCGATTGGTGCGACAGAGGGTTACATTTATATTCGAGCAGAGTATCCACTGGCGATTCAAAGGCTGCAGATTGCTCTGAAGCAAATGGAGGAATATGGGCTTTTAGGCAAAAACATACTGGGCTGTGGCTTCGACTTTCATATCAAGATAAAGGAGGGTGCAGGCGCTTTCGTATGTGGTGAGGAGACGGCACTGATGGCCTCCATTGAAGGCAGGCGGGGCATGCCTAACCCCCGCCCCCCATTTCCGGCTCAGTCTGGCCTGTGGGGAAAGCCAACAAATATCAATAATGTGGAGACCTGGAGCAATGTCTCGGCTATTCTGCAAAAGGGCGCTGGCTGGTATGCCAGCTATGGCACAGAAAAAAGCAAGGGCACCAAGAATTTTTCGCTGGCAGGCAAAGTGGTCCACACTGGACTTATCGAGGTCCCTATGGGAATCAGTCTGCGCGAGATTGTCTATGACATAGGTGGAGGCATTCCTGAAGGAAAACGTCTCAAGGCAGTTCAAACTGGTGGTCCATCAGGCGGTGTCATACCGGCAAGTCTGATAGATCTGCCAGTCGACTATGAATCCTTGGCCCAGGCTGGTTCAATTATGGGTTCTGGGGGCATGGTGCTGATGGATGAAGACACCTGCATGGTCGATGTCACCAAGTTTTTCCTCACCTTTACTCAGGCGGAATCGTGTGGTAAATGCATACCGTGTCGGTGGGGTACTAAGCAGATGCTGGATATCCTCGACGATATAAGCAATGGGCGGGGTAACCCCGAAGACATTGAATTGCTTCTGGAGTTGGCTGAATCGGTCAAGGATAGTTCCCTATGTGGCCTGGGCCAGACCGCTCCCAATCCGGTCCTTACCAGTATACGCTACTTCCGGGATGAGTATGAAGAGCATATTAAGAGACACCATTGTCCTGCTGCAGTGTGCAAAGGGTTGGTGAAAGCACCCTGTAGTCACACGTGTCCTGCGGGTGTGGATGTGCCTCGCTATCTTCGCTTCATTGCACAGGGACAGTTTGACCAGGCATTGGCGGTAATTCGAGAGAGAATACCGTTTCCCTCAATTTGTGGACACGTCTGCCCGCACCCATGTGAAGCCAAGTGTCGGCGTGGACAAGTGGACGAAGCCATTGCCATCAGAGCACTCAAGCGCTTTGCCGCAGAGAGAGGAAACGGACTTTGGAAAGCAGGAGCAAAGAGCGCCCCAGCTACGAACAAGGGAGTTGCCATCGTTGGCTCGGGGCCGGCAGGCCTCACTGCAGCTTATTACTTGGCCAGGCGAGGACATGCAGTTACTGTTTTCGAGGCGCTTCCTGAGCCAGGCGGTATGATGAGGTACGGTATTCCTGAATACCGCTTGCCTAGAGAAGTATTGGCTGAGGAGGTTGAGGAGATAAGAGGCGTTGGAGTTGATATAAGGACAAACAGCAGGACTGGCTCTGTGGATGAGCTTTTTGAACATGGCTACAATGCCGTTTTCCTCGCCATTGGTGCTCACCAAGGAACCAAGTTAGGGATAGAAGGGGAGGATAGCCCTGAGGTCATGGATGGTGTATCCTTCCTTAGAGAAATAAGTATGGGAAATACGGTGAGGGTAGGGAACACAGTGGCCGTCATTGGTGGAGGCAACGCCGCCATAGATGCTTCCCGCAGCGCACTTCGCCTTGGTGCTAAACAGGTGACAATCATCTATCGGCGCACCAAGGATGAGATGCCAGCAAGCGAAGAAGAGATAGAGGAGGCAATACGTGAAGGGGTAAAGATAGAGTTTCTTGCTGCCCCCAACAGAATAGCGAGAAAAAACGGCAAGATAGAGCTTACATGCATTCGCATGGAACTGGGGACAACGGATGCCAGCGGCAGAAGGCGTCCAGTTCCAATTGAAGGTAGTGAATTCAGCTCTTTCTTTGATACCGTGATTGCTGCTATCGGCCAGATGCCGGAGTCTCCAGAACAATTCGGGCTTCCCCTGGAAAGAGGGAACACGTTGCGGGTTGACACCGATACTTTGGCCACACCTAGAGAAGGTGTTTTCGCTGGCGGTGATGCCGTGACTGGGCCAGCCATAGTCATCGATGCTATCGCTGCCGGAAGGCAGGCAGCAATCTCAATTGACAAATACTTAGGCGGCAGTGGAGTCATAGACGAAACGCTGGCGTCACCCGAGGAGCTAGAAGCATTGCCTGAGATGGAGGAGGGGGAAAAACAACGCATTCCAATACCCACTCTAGCTTCTTTGAGTGAGCGACTTAGCAGCTTTGCCGAGGTGGAGCTCAGTCTTGGAGAAGAACTGGCAGTCGAGGAGGCAAGGCGGTGCTTGAGATGCGACCTTGAGGAGGACTAGTAAATGGGCAAGAAAGGAGGCGAAGAATGGTTACAGTTACTCCAAGCAGAGTAGAGGAAAAGAAAACAGACACCATAAGCTTAACCATTAACGGTCGCCAGGTAGTAGCAACAAAGGGTGCCACTGTGCTTGAAGCAGCACTGAGTGCCGGCATTTATATCCCGACGCTGTGTTACGACCCTGATCTCAAGCCCTATGGAGCTTGTCGCCTCTGTGTGGTCGAGATCGAAGGAATGCGCGGCTTAGTTAGCTCATGCACTACTCCAGCGACCGAGGGCATGGTGGTACATACTGAGACAGCGAGAGTAACCAAGTCACGCCGTATTACTATGGAGCTTATCATCGCCAATCATCATGGTGATTGCCTTACCTGCGCTGTAAACCAGCAATGTGAGTTGCTCAAAATCGCTCGATACCTGGGTATGGAACAGGAGCACATCGAGCGCCTGCGGAAAGGCACGCAAGTGCTTCCTATCGATCGAAGCCATCCAGCATTTGAGCGTGACCCGAACAAGTGTATCCTTTGTGGCATATGTGTACGGGCTTGTCACGAAATAGCCGTCGTTGGTGCCATCGACTTGGCTTTCCGAGGCTACTCGGCGAAAGTAAGCACCTTTGGAGATAAGCCGATTATCGAGTCCATTTGCAAATCCTGTGGAGAGTGCATTTCTCGATGTCCTACTGGGGCCCTAGTGCCTAAATGGGAGAAGGCACCTGTCAAGGAAGTTAAGACCATCTGTCCCTATTGTGGAGTTGGCTGCTCTCTCTACTTGGGCGTTCGAGATAACGAGATTGTTTCCGTGCGTGGTGACCCTGAGGGCGCCACTAACAAAGGCAGCCTGTGCGTCAAGGGACGCTGGGGATACGATTTCGTCAGCCATCCCGAGAGGCTAACCACACCCCTCATCCGAATACCTGGCACTTCACGAAAACTAGGTCAGGATGGGCAGTTGCACGAAATCTTCCGCGAAGCTACCTGGGATGAAGCTCTTGAACTGGCAGCAAAGAGACTCCTGGAGCTCAAAGAGAATTATGGGCCGGATGGTATCGCCATCCTAAGCTCGGCGAAGTGCACTAACGAAGAGAACTACGTTATGCAAAAATTCGCCCGTGCTGTGATAGGCACCAACAACATTGACCATTGTGCCCGACTATGCCATGCCTCCACTGTGGTTGGCGGCATCGCCGCTTTCGGTCAAGGGGCAATGAGCAATTCTTATCGCGATTTTGAAAAGACGGACCTCTTCTTCGTCACTGGTTCAAACACCACCGAATGTCACCCCATTATTGGTTCTATAATTAAGAGGAGAGTCAAGTTTGGTGGGGCTAAGCTCATTCTTGCTGACCCGCGCTCCACGGAACTCGACGAATATGCCACTGTCCAGCTTCACCACAAGCCAGGAACAGATGTCGCTCTTATCAATGGACTGATGCATGTGATTATCAGAGACGGCCTTGAGAACACAGGATTCATTGAGGAACGCACCGAAGGTTTTGAGGATCTGCGCCAGCTTGTGGAAAAATACAGTCCCGAAGCAGTGGAGACAATAACGGGGGTGCCTCAGTCCGATTTAGAGGCGGCTGCCCACCTGTTTGGAGAGGCGAAGAGTGCCTGCGTACTCTACGGAATGGGAATAACCCAGCACATAACTGGCACAGACAATGTAAAAAGCGTAGCAAATTTGCTTCTTCTCACCGGCAATATGGGCAGGGAAGGCACCGGATTCAGTCCCCTCCGGGGTCAGAACAATGTCCAAGGCGCTTGTGATATGGGAGCACTCCCCAATGTGTATCCCGGCTATCAAAAGGTTGTTGAGCCTGCGGTGAGAATGAAGTTTGAAACCGCTTGGGGATGCGAATTAAGCGACCGTCCTGGAGTAGTGGTTACCGAGGTAGCTGATGGCATCAACAAAGGGAATATCAAGGGGCTTTATGTTATGGGTGAGAACCCTATGCTAAGTGAGCCCTACCTTGAGCATACTGCACAGGCGCTAAACAAAGTTGAGTTTCTGGTAGTTCAAGATATCTTTCTATCTGAGACCGCCTGGCTGGCTGACGTTGTTTTGCCCGCCGCCGCCTTCGCGGAAAAGGAGGGCACCTTTACCAATACCGAGAGGCGGATTCAGAGAATAAGGCAAGCGCTTATGCCGCCCGGAGAGGCGAGAGCTGATTGGGAAATTATATCTGCCCTGGCGGAGAGGATGGGACACCCATTTGGCTATGAGAGTGCTGCCCAGATTATGGAAGAAATTGCCTCCCTTACCCCTATTTATGGCGGTATCCGCTTTGATCGCCTTGACCAGGATGGCCTGCAATGGCCTTGCCCAGACAGCTCGCATCCAGGAACGCCTTATCTGTATCAGGATGGCTTTGCGCGGGGGCGAGGCAAGTTCCATGCTATGGATCACATTCCACCAGCAGAATCAGTATCTAAGAGCTACCCATTGATTCTCACCACGGGACGGATCCTTGAACACTGGCACACTGGCACAATGAGCCGGCGCTCCGGGGTGCTCAGCAAACTCAGGCCGGAGGGCGCTATCGAAATGCATCCTAGTGATGCGACGAAACTCGGGCTCATAGAGAGCGATTTGATAGTAGTTGCCTCAAAGAGAGGTCAGATCGAGGTTCCAGTCCATATCACCGAGAAATCACCTCCCGGGGTTGTCTTCATGCCCTTCCACTGGCATGAAGCAGCAGCAAATATCCTCACCAGTGATGCTCTTGACCCAGTAGCCAAGATTCCCGAGTTTAAAGTCTCTGCTGTAAATGCCGTGTTGGCTGTGCTGGATAGAGCTGCACAGGATAATGCCTTCCTGGCACGGCTGGCCGAAAATCCCGCCGAGGCTTTGAAAGACTACAACCTGACAAAGGAAGAGAAAAGTGCACTGGCGAGTGGAGACATACGCAAGATAGAATCATGGCTAGGCAAGCTAGATGAGCGCCTTAGAACATGGCTTATACTAAGATTGTCTCAGGAGAAATGGTAAAGCTGTGACGGGATCCAAGCCGGTCGTTCCATAATTGCCGTTGGCCATATTGTGACACAGCGCGTACCGCTGTCCCCTGCTCCCTTCCCTCACGGCCACTTTGACACCTGCCAAGGCGGTGGCATAGCTGGGAGAAATGACATACCACTGCGGTGAATCTACAGCGAAAACCGCTCGGCTTGCCAGCGAATTTTGCCTGGCAAAGGAAGGACAGCACTAGAGCCAAGAGCAGAGTTGCCGAACTCTGTGTGTTTTTCCCCATTTCTATTTCGCCCGTGCTACACTGTGAATGGGAGGTTGAACGTCTGAAGGTGATAGGAAAGGTGAAACAAAGGGTAGAGGATCTGCGAGGGTTAATCGATTATCATAATTACCGCTACTACGTGCTCGATAGTCCAGAGATCAGCGATGCGGAGTATGATGAGCTTATGCGGGAGCTCAGGCAGCTTGAGGCTGGGCATCCCGAACTTATCACTCCTCACTCACCAACGCAACGGGTTGGTGCACCTCCTGTAGAAGCTTTCGGAGTTGTGGAACACCCCGAGCCTTTGTTGAGCTTAGCTAACACCTTTTCCTATGAAGAATTGGCTGCGTGGCACAAGAGGGCTACAGCTCTCTTGGCTAGACGAAGTTTCGACCTTGTCTGCGAGCCCAAGATCGATGGATTGGCAGTAGCTTTGACTTATGTCGATGGCTTCCTTGCCATTGGAGCGACTCGGGGAGATGGCTACCGAGGTGAAAACATAACGCAGAATTTGAGGACTGTTAGAAGCATTCCCCTTTCTGTTCCCAAGGAAGCACCCCCGAGATTTGAGGTTAGGGGAGAAGTCTATCTTCCCAAGGCTGGCTTCAAGAAGCTCAATGAGCAGAGGGCTAAGGAAGGTTTGCCCCTTTTTGCCAATCCCAGGAATGCCGCTGCCGGCTCGGTAAGGCAGCTCGATTCCAGCATCACCGCCAAACGTCCTCTGGATATATATGTCTATGCTTTAGGGTGGGCTGAGGGTAAAGCAGTGCCCGATACTCACTGGGAAATCATGCAATATCTTGAATCCTTGGGCTTTAAGATAAACCCCAGCATGGTTCTGGCTCGCACCATCGAAGAGGCAGAAAGTCATTATCAAGACTGGCTGGAAAGTCGAGAAGGCTGGCCTTACGAGGCTGATGGCATGGTGGTGAAGGCCAATGAGATTACCTTTCAGCAAGAGATGGGCAGTGCAGCTCATGAGCCAAGGTGGGCCATCGCCTATAAATTCCCTGCCGTTCAAGGTACAACGCGCGTCATCGACATCGGCATAAATGTGGGGCGGACAGGGAGTCTCAATCCTTACGCTATTCTGGAGCCAGTCCGAGTGGGCGGCGCAATTATTAGCCAGGCAGCGCTGCACAACGAAGACGACATACACCGCAAAGATATTCGCATCAGAGACAGTGTTGTGGTGCAGCGAGCTGGAGAGGTCATTCCCGAAATTGTTGGCCCTGTGGTCAGTCTTCGCACAGGGGAGGAGAAGATTTTCCACATGCCCAGTCGCTGCCCGGTTTGTGGTGCCCGGGTAATAAAGCCTGAGGGTGAGGCTATGCATCGATGCACGAATGCTGCCTGCCCGTCTCAAGCTCTGGAACGAATCAAGCATTTTGTTAGCCGTGGGGCTATGGATATTGATGGCGTGGGCGAAAAGCTATGCCTAGCTTTGTTCAATGCCGGTTTAGTCAGGGATGCGGCTGACTTGTATTACCTTACCAGAGAACAACTTCTGGGGTTGGAGAGGCTGGCCGATAAGAGCGTTTCCAATGTCCTTAACTCCATCGAAAGGAGCAAGAACAGGCCTTTAGCCCGAATAATATTCGCCCTGGGGATTCTCCACGTCGGCCAGGAGTACGCCGAGCTGTTGGCGCAGAACTTTAGCAGCGTGGATGAATTAGCCCAAGCTAGTCAGGAGAGACTTTTGTCCCTTCCATCTATTGGGCCCAGGATCGCTGATAGCATTGTCGCTTTCTTTGAGCAGGAGGGAAATAGGCGCATTATCGAAAAACTGAGGAGGGCAGGGGTTAGGCTGGAGAAGGCAGAGGCTAAAGAGGTCAAGCCGAAAGAGTTGCCACTAACAGGATTGGAGTTTGTCATTACAGGGAAGTTGGAAACCTTCACACGTCCTGAGGCAGAGGCGAGGATAAAGGCATTGGGAGGCAAAGCAGGCTCAGATGTCACCAAGAAGACTTCTCATCTTGTAGTTGGCGCTGAACCCGGGTCCAAACTAGCCAAGGCTCAAAAATTGGGGGCAAAGATCCTTAATGAAGCTGAATTCATACAACTGCTAGAGGAAAAGGTGTAGAAATCAAATCGCGAATCCGAGTCTCCGAATGGTAGGGAATCTGACTTGAACGGTCAAAAAACGCTGAAACCCAGGAACCAGGAATAAGCATTACCAAACGAGATGCTATTTGCTATACTGGCCTGTGAAAATACATTCAATTAGCG
>JADFUX010000003.1 GCA_015222255.1 Chloroflexota bacterium | reverse complement strand
GCAATGGACAAGATAAGCGAAGTCATCATGAATGAGGAAGTCGCCAAGATCAGTCTTGGCCTGGCTGAGACCTTTTGTTTGGCATCCAACTACGTACCTCCACTAATTTGGCGTGAAGGCACTGAAGAGCAATGTAACAAATACATGCCGCCCAGCATCAGCGGGGAATGGGTAGGCGCGTTCGCTCTTACCGAGCATTCCGGCGGTTCTGACCCCGGCAACCGCACAACCAAGGCTGTGAGGAGGGGAGACAAATGGATTCTAAATGGCAGCAACATCTACATCACGAATGGGTCTATTTGTGACTATCAGCTCATCCTTGCCGTCACCGACCCGGAGAAGGGGACTCGTGGCATGACCAACTTCCTCATGGATTGGCCTACGGAGGGATGGACTCGGACAAGACTGGAAAAGATGGGCTCACGCACCTCCGACGAGGCGGAGATTTTCTACAACGATGTAGAAATTCCCGCCGAGAACCAGGTGGGACAAGAGGGTCGGGGCTACGCCAACACACTATGGCTCATCGGTGCCAACAGAATTCCTCACGCCGCCCGGGCACTGGGTTGTGCTCAGGCGGCCTTTGACTTAGCGTTATCCTACGCCAAGGAAAGGGTCGTATGGGGCCAGCCGATAGTAAGGCATCAAAGTATTGCATTCAAGTTCGCCGAAATGGCTGCCCAAATAGAAACTGCACGCCTTATGGTCTACAAGGCTGCCTGGCTCTTTGAGCAGAAGGACCCCGAGTGGGCCCGGTTCACTGCCATGGCCAAACTCATCGCCGCCGAGACAAACCGAAGGGTCGCTCGTGATTGCATGGAAGTCTTCGGTTGCCTTGGTTTGATGAAAGAATCCAGAGCACAGCGGTTTTTCCGTGACTCGCAATTCATGGTCATCACGGAAGGGACGCACGAGATTCTGAAGATGGTTATCTCACAACCCTTTACTCGGTAACAAGCGTCACATGTAGCTGTATGTCCTCTGCAAAGGTGGAACGCCTTCCCCTGGAAGCAAGGCGGTCTTCAGGCTTCAAAGCTGTGCCCGCCGCTGGTAGCACCATAGCACCTACTTGCGTTCAGTTTCTCGGTGTGCAACCGCTTTGTGCGCTGCCGCATCTGAAAGGGACGCCCGCCTTAACAACCGGGCCAGGAAAAGCAATCCCATTCTGAAAAATCACCTGCTTCACCTGACCTTGAATGGCGATTTCAACATTCTTACTATCCATTTCCGGTGCAGTGCTACATGCACTGCGATGAAGCACAACAGCGCAACCCCAGTCCAGTCATGAATGTCCAGCCAAGTCTGGCGGACAAAGAGAAAAGAGGCTCCATCACCGCCTCCACCCCATCCCCAACCACTCCCTCCCGGACCACGGGGAAGAACCAGCCACAGAACAAACCCGGAAAACGCCTCCAGCACGAAGGCAACAAAGCTGACAACGACCACTGCAAAATATAGTCGAGCCTTACTCATAGTTTACCTTCCATCCGAGCTCTGAATGCCTGTACCCGTGGTTTCCAAACCACCTCTGCCTTTCTTTTCCTCAAACCCATGTCGAGGTTAATACTTGTAGAAGCCTTGGCCAACTATCTTTCCGATTTTCCCATCCTCCACCATTCTCAGAAGCAGCCGATCGGGTTCGTAGAATGACTTCTGCCAATCAGGGACTCTCGCTTTCTTTTCCCTGAGGGTATTAACAATGTTATGTATCCCAAACTCGTCAGCAAACTCGAAAACACCCTTAGGCCAACCAAAGGCGAGCTTGAAACACTTATCTGTGTCTTCTATTGATCCAACGCCTTCAGTAACACAGCGGGATGCTGTGTTTACTGCCGAAGCTAGAATCTCTATCGGGGCAACTTTCTCAGCAAGCTCCTTTGAAATCTCAGGCCTGGCGTATTTTCCAGGCCCAGGATACTTGTAGTATCCCTCTCCCGTTTTCATACCACTTTTGCCCTCTTCGCTACGTGGAATTGATATTAGCTCAGCTACACGTTTAAGAATATATAGCCTTACAGGGTCAGGTTCAAAGTCAGGGTTCTTTGTTAGGATTTTGTCTATAGATGTATAGGCCCCTTTCATGATGTCCACTGCACCTGTCAAATCTGCAAGTTCAAATGGGCCCATGGGTAAGTTAAGCTTGTATCTTGCCATCGCATCTATTTCTTCGACCTTAGCCTCTCCGCGTAGCCACATTAGGTTCGCTTCTGTATCCCAACCCATCTCCGATCTCGCAGCTAGAAAGAACCAGATATCTTTTCTGGCAACAACTGGCTGTTTACCCAACCTCTGGCAAAGGTCCACCGTGGTTTTTAGGGTTTCATCACTTGTGTGCTTTCCATTGATGACTTCTATGAGCGGCATCATTTGCGGTGGGTTCATCCAGTGCATTCCGACAACCTTGCTCGGCCTCTTGGTTGCCTCGCTAATCATAGTTACCGAGAGACCACTCGTATTTGTGGCTAGAATTGCATCTGGAGGAGCATTCTTGTCAGCTTCAGCAAATGTCTTCATCTTCAGGTCTATATTCTCAGGCACAGCCTCGATCATGTAGTCAATATCCTTTACCGCATCAGCAAGATTGGTTGTCGTGGCTATCCTATTCGCGACGGTCTCCACGCTCTCAGAAATAGCTTTTTTCTCGGCAAGCTTACCGAGACTCCACTTAATCTTCTCTACGCCGCCCTTCAGAAAATCTTCAGAAACGTCAACCATGCGAACCTGGCAACCTGCCAGCGCCGATACTTGTGCTATCCCATGCCCCATAATCCCACCACCAATGACCGCAATCACGCTTATTTCTGAACTCATAATTTGATACCTCCTTTCTTTTTTGTCTCAGCTACAATAGATGCCGCTTCTTCCCTCCAAGTACAGAGGATTGGGAAAGGTTCCTTTTTCCGTGGTAAGCTTGCCTCTTTCGACTCATAGCTTGGTATGAAGTGCGTATCTAAAAAGACACCGCTTCGCTTCCTCCTCAATCGTTCACGATACCCTCCTGAGTGTCCGTCACCGCCAGCCCTGCTTGCCCGCGGTTGACAGTCTAACAGCTTGCATAGCCTGTTGCCCCTATTATACCTTCGAGCAACATCAAACAGAAAGCGCTTGTACTCATTCATGATTCAGGACTGAAATACGTCCGTGGGTAAGAATAATTATGGGGCAATTTGCTTGACATTTCTCCACCCTTCTTTCTATAATGTGGTGTGCTAATGGTTTGCATTAGCCTTCTCGCAAGAGAGCGTAGGCCAGCTTCAAGAAGAACAGGAAGGTCCAGGGCCAACCAACAGGGTTGGTGCTAGAATATGGTTCGCGGAGTTAAGCAGAAGAGGAGCACCCAGGAGATACTGACTAGCTCGAGCCAGCGGGTGACAATTCAACGCACCCTGCTCCTCGATCTTCTTCGCCAAAGTGATGCCCATCTCGATGCCTATGAATTGTATCGTCGGGCACAACAGAAGCACCCTGGGATTAGCCTATCCACAGTCTACCGAAACTTGCAACTCTTCCAAAAGCTGGGGCTGGTAGAACAGCATCATTTCGCCGAAGAGCATCACTACTACGAGGCGAAACCGGCAACTGAGCATCAGCATCTTCTGTGCCTCAACTGCGGCAAAGTCGTGGAATTTAGCTGCCCTTTGAGCAGGAAGTTCAAGGAAGACCTTGCTAAACGCTATGATTTCGACATCACCGGAGTGGAACTCCGGATGACGGGCCTGTGCTCAAGCTGTCGCAACAAGGAGAGACAGTGAAAGAGGGTCTTTATTTTTTCGCAGGGTTATTGCAAATGAAATGCATTAGCACCACCCACTAGTCACCTGGAACCGGAGTAATCAGAATCAGAAAGGAGGCGATACATGCCAACCAGAGGTCTATATGACACAAACTAGGCAGGAGAAGAAATGCAATGATGCTAAGTCAACTTGGGATTGGTGAAGTGGCAACAATTGTGGCGATTGAAGGAGGACGAGGATTGAGACAGAGGCTACACTTGAGAGGTCTGTTTGAGGGCAAAGTGCTAAGAGTAATATCCAGTTGTGGGCCGGTAACTGTCGAGGTTGATAGAAATGTTGTTGCCATTGGTCGTGGGATGGCGCACAAAATTATGGTAGCGAGGTGATAAGGATGGAAAAGAAGTTATCCCAGATGAAGTATGAAGAGAAAGGCAGGATTAAGGTAATTGACCAGAGTTTGAAAGCACAAATAGCAGGTATGGGAATCAGAGAGGGCAAGGAGGTTGAGATGATGACGAAGCAGCCGATAAAAGGTCCTGTGGTGGTGAATGTAGACCGGGCCAATACGTCCATTGGCTTGGGACTAGCAGATAGAATCATCGTCGAGGTGGAGGAATGAAGAAAGTGTTATTGATGGGTCAGGCCAATGTAGGCAAATCTGCTCTTTTCAACCGCCTTGCCGGAGCCAGAGTCACAGAGTCGAACTATCCCGGAACAACCGTTGATTTTGCCAAGGGGCGTATGCGACTCAATCACGAGGATGTTGAAATCATAGATGTTCCCGGAACCTTTTCCTTAGAGCCTAAGGACAAGGCCGAAGAAGTGGCAGTAAGAATGCTTGAGCAGGAAAAGGATGCCCTCGTTGTATGCATTATTGATTCCTCCAAAATAGAGCGAGGCCTCTACCTGGCTTTGGAGATTATGGAGAAGGGTTATCCTGTGGTGGTTGCTCTGAACATGTGGGATGTAGCTAAGAATGGGAATGTAAAGATAAATGCCCCGAAATTAGAGCAAATCCTCGGTGTTCCTGTAGTGCCTACGGTAGCGACAAGGGGGGAAGGGCTTAAGGAATTGGTGCTGAGAATCGAAAACGCAACGTCAGCGAGCATAGAAGAAGTCATGGAAAAAGTGGGAGGCAAGGGTGGAACTTTCAACTGACCAAAGATGGGATTTAGTAGAAAGGATATCGAAGCAAACCGTAGAGGTTGGCAAGTACAAGGCCACTCTAAAGGATGCGCTCGCTGATCTTACCGTTAGACCAGCTATAGGAATTCCCTTTGCCATCGCAGTGATATATGGTTTTTGGACATTCTTCTGTGAGTTCGCTGGGACGCTGTTTACTGACGGCTTCTTTGTCAAGATTTTCGATGGTTACTGGTTACCCTGGCTGCAAAACGTGTTTGCCGGAGCCCCCACCTGGGTGTTCAACGTTTTTGTGGGCGATCCCTTAGCCACCAACTGCTTCGAAGCTTTTGGAGTGCTTAGCAGCGGGCTTTTTCTTGCCATAGGCGTAGTTCTTCCCGCGATAGTGGCGTTTTATCTCATATTCGCCATTTTGGAGGATGTGGGATACATGCCCAGACTGGCGGTTCTCGTTGATGGGCTATTGCACAAAATAGGTTTACACGGCTATGCCGTTGTGCCCACCATGCTTTCCTTGGGATGCAATGTGCCTGGAGTAACCGCTTGCAGACCACTGGACACTAGAAAACAGCGGTTTTTGGCAATAGCCCTGCTATCAGTATTCGTCCCCTGTGGAGCTCAAATTGGGATTATGCAAGGAATGATTCCAGGCTTGATAGGTTGGGTTTTTCTAGCCCTGGTCATAGGGTATTTCGCTGTTGGCTGGGTTCTAAACAAGATTGTGCCCGGGGAATCGCCTGAGATTCTAATGGACGTGCCCCCGTATCAAGCGCCAACAGCGAGGAATGTATGGACTAAGCTTTGGACCAGGGTGTGGCGCTTCCTGAAAGTCGCCGTTCCCTTTGTTTTGCTTGGTTGTCTCATTGTGAATGTCTTGTATATGACTGGAGCAATGGATGCTATAGCCAGTGCACTAAGCCCGGTGATAACCGGCGTGTTTGGGCTACCTGAGGAAACGGCATCGGCTATGGTTGCGGGATTTCTAAGGAAGGACTTAGCTGTGGGAACAATCGGCATGCTGGCGGCGGGGGGGATGACGATAACCCTCTTTCAGGTATTCACTGCCGTGGTTCTACTCAGCATTTACTTCCCTTGTCTGGCCACATTTGCCCTGATGATAAAGGAATTGAACTGGAAACAGACTCTAGGAGCTCTAGCTACCCTTATAGTGGTGGTCTTTGTTTTCGGAGCCATACTTCACCTAATAGGATCGTCTGGAATAGGGAGTAGCGCTTGGGTTCCCCTTGAGTGAGTCGCTAGGAGGTGACATAAATATGAGTAATACAGCAGCAAAGTTTGGCAGTATATATTTTGGCATTTTTGGCGCTATCGTACTGATCTTCGGCATAGCCGGATTCGTAGTGATGGGCGCATATGGAGCGGAAGGCGTTAGCTGGGGGCCTTTGCAGATGTCGGGCTTGTTTATGGTATGGTGGTCGATTATCCTTGTTGCTGCCGGCGCCATCTACCTGTCCAGCGTGGGCAATTTCGGAAATGTCCGTCAACTGGCTAAGTCTCTAGCGGCGAGCATAATGATATGGATTGTTGCCGGGATGGCAATTTGGGCCATGATAGCAGGGTCCATCCCAGGAGGAGAAGAGGGACCCTGGTTTAACCCTCCAGCGGACTTCATAGCTACTTATGCTCCGCCGTACGTGCCAGCGATATTCTTGCTGCCGTTCTCTCTGGCAATAATCTATCCTATTCGCAGCAGGAGGAGAATAACGGCAACAGACAGGGAACAGCAGAATTATGCCGGGGACCACGCCTGATTTCCCACTCGTGGAGGGATGGAGGTCTTTGTTATGAAGCTTAAAGGCATTGGAAAGAGGATCGGGAATATGGCTTTCAGGCTTGCTATGTCCAGTTGTGGCGGGGAGTGTGGGAAATGCGGAATTTGTAAGAATCCGTCTCCTCCGATATCGCAGAGTGATAGCCAAAGCCGAGAGAACGGAATTTGGGTGGAGATGGCTAAACTGTGAGGTGATGGCATGAGAAATTGAATGCACCAGGGCAAGCAGCATATCGTATCCAAGTCTAGACTCTGGCCGGTCCTCTTGGGGAGCTTGTTTTGTCCCTAGTGCATTAAAAGCATAACACAAACGAGGATTTGGAAAAGCGAAACTAAAGTCAAACTAGCTAAAAGGAGGTTGAAAAGAGATGAAATTATTGACACAGGTAGAGCCTGAAACCAAGGTGGTGGTTAAGAAGATCGAAGGGGGTTCAGAGATTAAGGCGTATCTTGGCGACTTGGGAATTGCTGAAGATGTAGAACTTACCTTGGTTGCTTCAGAACCAGTGCATGCCCATGTAGGCCCCATTTCTCTAAAGGTAGCTGACAAAGAGGTCATCGTGAGCCAGGGATGGGCGGACAAGATATTCGTGGAAAAGGAGGGAGTAGTTCTCCCCCTGCTGAGGCTGGAGAAAGGAGATAGGGGAATAGTCAAGTCTATTGAAGCTGGGGAAGGCTTTAAGGACTGGGTTTCTGGGCTTGGCATCAACGAAGGTGCTGAAGTGGAGTTTTTGACCCATATCCCCCATGAGGTCCTCGTTATCAAAGTAGATGAGGATGAGATAAGAATGGGGCCCGGCAAGATGTCGAGAGTGTGCGTAGAGGCCGAAGGGAAGGTCATGCAAATCAATTACCTGGAGGAAGGTAAGAAGGCCAAAGTAAGCAAGGTGATTGGTGGGACTCGACATAGCCAGGAGATGGAGGAGCTAGGAATCAAGGAGGGGGCAGAGGTGGCCTTGGTTGGAAGGGAAAAGGGTGAGACGCTACCGAAAAGAAGAGGCAACTATGTGCTCGCCAAGTTAGGAGAGCAAATGATAAGCATTGGTCATGGCATGGCGGAGAAGGTTTGGGTGGAGTAGCAAAGTCCGCTCTAGAAGTCCCACTTAGGTTGAATATGGACACAGAGAAAGACGCCGGATGACTGAGTGCTGTTATGGAAATTAACCTGCCATTTGCCCTACTGCTCACCACATTGGCTGGGCTATCCACCGGGATAGGTAGCACCATCGCCTTCTTCATACGCACGCCTAAATACTCCTACTTAGCTGTGGCGCTGGGCTTCTCTGCTGGCGTAATGATATACATCTCTTTTACTGAACTCCTTGGAACAGCTGTTCAGAATGTTGGTTTTGCCACAGCCAACATAGCGTTTTTCGCCGGCATTGCATTCATTGCAGTGATAGATATATTCGTTCCCCATGAGTATGAGGAAGAGCGTGTGAAAGGCTCCTCTCAGAATATGGATGAATCAGGACAGCGAGCGCCATCAGGCTTGCCTCCGCAGCTCGCAACCCCATCAAGATCATCCCTCATGAGGTCTGGTGTCCTTATTGCACTTGGCATCGCCATCCACAACTTCCCCGAGGGCTTGGTCACCTTTTGCAGCGCAGCTACTGGAGACATTGCCTTTGGTACAATCATAGCGATAGCTGTTGCTATCCACAATATTCCTGAGGGCATTGCGGTATCGGTGCCGATTTTCTATGCCACGGGCAGTCGTCGCAAAGCTTTCACATATTCATTCTTGTCAGGGGTAGCCGAGCCCGTGGGTGCTCTTATCGGCTACGCGATTCTACTTCCTTTCCTAACCCCCACATTGCTATCAAGTATGCTCGCCTTTGTAGCTGGCATAATGGTCTTCATAAGCCTGGATGAAATACTGCCTCTGGCTCACCGCTACGGCAAAGAGCACCTTGTGCTAGTAGGACTGGCCACTGGCATGCTGGTTATGGCCATTAGTCTATTCCTGCTTCGCTAGCCCTGGCGAGAAGTAATCCACTGGAACAACTCTAATCTGAAAAGGCGAGCTACAGTCTCAACGTGGGGCTTGGTAACGCGCTTCTGTCTGCCTGGCTTTATGCCCAAAAAGCTTGCCTTCACAGAATCAGCGCTGGATGCTTAGCACAGGTGACTACACTCGGAGTGTAGGCCATTGGCTTAGGGAGAAGCCGAGCCTCGGATTCCCCAAGGGGCCACAGAGCTTCTTGGAGGAAAAATGTTGGAATAGAGAGTGATATAATAGCGAGATTGTTATTACGAGAGGAACCAGGCTGTGGAGAAAAACGGTCAACAGTGAGAAGGAGGTTACGCCGTGAAATCTGGACACGTTCTAGAAAACAAAGAGGGTGAGGGTGAGGAGAAGCCTATCCCGGCTATTGGCACCGACGAGGGCAAGGCAGAAAGTGGCATGCGTGTTTTGATAGCTGTACAGGGATATTACGGTGAGAGAATAGTGGATAACATC
>JADFUX010000002.1 GCA_015222255.1 Chloroflexota bacterium | reverse complement strand
TTTTGCTCTCCAACCGTCCCTGGCAAAGGCAACAAAGGCTTTTCTTCCTGTTCTTGATTCCTGCCATGATGTGGAGCCTCACCGATATCTTCTTCCGCAGCGATTTCTTCATGGAGCATGAAGTCAAACTTGTCTTGGTTAAAGCTGTTATCTGTCTTGTCATACTGACAGTTGTTCAATTCCATTACTTTCTCTGTTCTTTCTTTCGGCCTCAGCGTGTCAAGATACCAGTTGCTTACGTTTTCGTGATAGGCACGGTTGCCTTAGCGGCCTTGGGTTACATCCCAGAGAGCATCGAAATCGGTACCAGCGGCATCAATGTTGCCTACGGTATTTGGATTCTGGCCATTGGTTTGCTTATCCTCTCCACTCTGGCCGGGAAGGATATATACTCTTTGGTGCAAAGGCGCAAGGCTTCGCCTGACCCTTCAGAGCGCAATCAAATCGCGTACTTGCTTGTTGCCACTTTCATGATGATAGTCTTCCTCTTCAGTGTTTTTGCTCCCGGTGCGGGGGAGTATCCTTTGGCTCATATCGGCAACCTTGGCCTGGCCTGCATCCTGACCTATGCCGTGGTGGCACAGCGGCTGGTAGATGTCAGAGTTGTTTTCCGCCGTGGGCTGACGTGGGCAGGCTATTACGGTCTGGGAATAGGCCTTTTCGCCCTTCTTTTCTTCCTTATCCACCGGTTGCTTGACTTCGACATTGACTTTGCCACATTGGCGCTAGCCTTCGGCCTAGGAATGCCGATCATCATATTCCTGGCCCACAGGGTCCGTGGACCTCTGCGGGAAGGGATGGAACGCGCTCTCATCAGGCAAAGGTATTACTATCGCAAGAGGTTATCTGACTTCACCGCTAAAGCTCATGGTGTTCCCTCTCTGCAGGAGTTTGGCAGCGAACTTGTGTCGCTGCTCTCTCAGTCTATTGACTGCCGAAGAGCCTGCTTGCTTTTGCCCTATACCGGAAGCCAGGATTTCAGTGCCCGATTTGTCTATCCTCCTGTGGAAGATAATCCTATGCGAAAGCTGAGATTGAGGGGGGATAGCCCTGTCCTCACCTGGCTAAGCCAGAAGGCCCCAATATTGCCTGAGAGAAACCTCAGCATTCTCCCTGAATTTGCGGGTATGTGGCAGGAGGAAAGGGAAGAAATTCGCTCAGCCGAGGTGGAGATATTTGTCTCTTTAATGAACGAGGGCGAGGTTGTGGCTGTTCTGGCGGTAGGTAGTAAGCAGAACAACCAGCTCTATACCGTTGAGGATATGGATTTGGTGGAGTTCGTTGCCCGTAATGTGGCAGCGAGCATGAAAAAAGAATACGTCCACGAGCAACAGCGAGAGCGGGACGAAGAGTTAAGCATCATTAACCGTTTGACTGGTGTGATAACCTCGAGGGTTAACATCGAGGAGATATTTGAGACTTTTGCTAACGACTTAAAGGAGTTTGTTGATGTTGAGTGGGCAACGGCTGCTTTGATTCAAGGAGATCAGCTTCACTTCTTAGCTCTATCTAGCGCTATCGGTTCAGCGTGGCAGACGGGAGAGACGATACCACTTGAGGGGACAGCTGCGGAGAGGGTTTGCGCAGAGAAGAAAAGCCTGTATGAAGCCGATCTGGCACGGCACCATAGATTCTGGACTGGAGAGTATCATCTGAGGCAGGGAATTCGCTCTATTGTCTACTTGCCGCTGGTCGCCGAAGGTAGGGCTATCGGCACTCTGATTCTGGCGACTCGCCGCCCCGATGCTTATAGCCCTAGGCAAATAAGGGTTCTGGAGCATTTGGCTTTGCAGATTGCTATGCCTATCGAGAATTCCCAACTTTACGCCAAGGTTGAGGAGAGCAGCCGCATTGATCAGCTTACAGGGCTATTTAACCGACGCCATTTCGAGGAAGAGATTAGTGGGGGGATCGCTCTGCATTCACGCTACGGTGGCATATTCTCCTTATTGCTGCTTGACCTCGATGGCTTCAAGACATACAACGATATATATGGACATCCCTCTGGGGATGAAATCCTGAGGCAAATAGGTAGGACCATCAACGACTCTATCAGAAGTGCGGATCAGGCTTTCCGTTACGGTGGTGACGAATTCGTGGTCATTCTGCCTCAGACAACTGCGGATGACGCCTACACCGTGGCTGAACGGGTTCGGGCGCAGATTGATACCCAAATGAAAGCAAAGGAAATCGCGGTGACCTGCAGCGTTGGTTTGGCTAGCTATCCTTCAGATGGATTGATGTCGAGCGAGCTTGTCACTTCAGCGGATACGGCTCTTTATTATGCCAAGCGGACTGGCGGAAATCGAGTTTATCTTTCCTCCAAAATTCTGTCTGAGCCAGCACCGGAGTCTGGGATTTACACCAGGGGCAGTGGTTTGAGCGCCGTTTATGCCTTGGCCGCAGCGGTAGAGGCCAAGGATCCCTACGTTTATGGTCATTCAAGGAAAGTGAACGGCTACGCTGTGGCTTTGGCTGAAGCCATCGGCTTGCCACCCGATGAAGTATCCAGGATAAGTACCGCCGCTTTGCTTCACGACATCGGCAAGATTGCCATTCCCGATACTATACTCAACAAAAAGGGAAAGCTCAGGCCTGAGGATTGGGAAGTCATAAAATCTCATCCCCGCCTTGGAGCCAATATCGTGGGAAATGTGCCTAGCTTGGTTCCCTGTGCAGATGGCATTTTGCACCACCATGAGTGTTGGGATGGCAGCGGCTATCCCGACGGACTGAAAGGCGAGGCCATTCCCCGGGACGCTCGCGTCCTGGCTGTGGCCGATGCCTTTGATGCTATGATATCCCCCCGTCCTTACCGTGGTGCCTACCCTCATCAGAAGGCTGTAGAGGAGATTAGGGAAGGTGCAGGCACAAAGTTTGACCCCAAGCTGGTGGAAGTTTTCATTGGTCTTGTGGAGGCTGGCTATCCCGAGGAAGTGAAAGTAGGGGAAGAGACAGGTGGTGAGGAGGGATAGTACGCGCCGGCGCCCGCTTTGCTCGCAATGACGCCATAAGCAACTGGTAGCCGGTTAGCGGCATTGCTTCTTTATCAACGCGCATATGTTGCGGGAAAAGTGCCTTATGGGTAGGCGGTAGGATTTCTCTGGAGATATACGGACAATTTCGAAGTCAGCTTCAGACAGCAGCTTTCTAGTTTCGCCATACGAGAAAAGGTGATAGTAACGGTAAACCGTTTTTCCTCTGAGCCTCCACGGCACTTCCTGGTCTTTGGACTTTAGCCAAAACCTTTGCTGCCCATGGTTCCAGACGCTTAGGAAAGCCTCCCCACCAGGCTTCAGAATCCGTCTTAGTTCACAGAATGCCTTTCGCCTTTCATTGTGGCCCTTAATGTGGTGGTAGGTGGCTACGGCTATTGCCCAATCAAAGGTGTCGTCAGGGAAGGGCAGACTGTTAGCATCAGCCACAATCAAGTTGGCATCGAAACCAAATTTGGCTGAATATCTCAGCGCCTGCTTGAGCATGCCTGAAGAGGAGTCCACGCCAAAGAGATCGAAGCGCTCTCTGAAGGGCAAGAAGTCGGGTCCGTGGGCACAGCCCACGTTCAGCAACTTCCCGCCGTGCCACCTGCCAGCCAACTCCTCAAGTTCTTGCCTCAGCAGAGGCCAATGTCTTACTTGATACCAGCTCTGGGCTATTTGGTCGAATGCTTCCCTGTTTGTGACCATAGAACTGACTTTGCTAAACTGTAGCATACTATACCCTTCTTCTTGTTGTCATGCTCGCTGGAGCGAAGCGGAATGAGGAATCCTGAGATTGCTCGCCTTCGGCTCAGAATGACATGGACGTGGCTTGAAAAAGATAACTCGAACCATCTCTGGGGTAACGCCAGTTGCGGTTATGGCCAAGCCCTTCCCTTGCCCTGGTAAATGTGTCTATTGCCCATCATCGGTTGAGGCGCCGAAAAGCTATACCGCGGAATCTCCAGCGGTCCTCCGCGCCAGAAAGTGTGACTTTGATGCCAGGAAGCAGGTTGAGCTGAGGCTGGGGACACTGGCTGACATGGGTCATGCCCTGGATAAGGTGGAGCTCATCATCATGGGGGGTACTTTCCTCGCTTACCCTGTGGAATACCAGTATAGATTTATTGAGGAGTGCTACGATGCCCTGAACGGCATCCCTTCTGCTAGCTTAGAGGAGGCCAAGAAACTGAACGAGGTCGCCGAGCATCGCTGTGTTGGATTGTGTATTGAGACTAGACCTGACTTCTGTGGGGACGGTGAGATAAAGCGGATGCTTGATTTCGGCACCACCAGGGTGGAGCTCGGGGTGCAGACACTGGATGATGGCATCCATCGTCTGACAAAGAGGGGGCATGGGGTGAGCGAGGTTATCTCTGCCACCAGGATCTTGAGAGGTTCTGGCTTTAAGGTTTATTATCACTGGATGCCTGGCTTGCCTGGGTCAAGTCCCGAGCACGATTTGGAGCTATCGCAAAAGCTGTTTGAAGACGAGCATTTTCGTCCTGATGGACTCAAGCTTTACCCCACGCTGGTGGTAGTGGGGAGCGAGCTGGATGCTTGGTATCGGGAGAATCGCTACCGCCCTTATAGTGACGCTGAAATGATAGATTTGCTTGTGGACATCAAAAGCTCGATTCCTAAGTATGTGAGGATACCCAGGCTAATGAGAGATATCCCGAGCAAATTCATAATTGCTGGCAGCAAGGACTTGGCGCTCAGGGGCACTGTCAGGAAGCGGATGAATGAACTGGGTGTTGAGTGTAGGTGTATTCGCTGTCGGGAATATGGACACCGCTTAAGGGATGGCTGGAGTGTTGGCACGCCACATTTGACCAGGCTGGACTACGAAGCTTATGGGGGGAAAGAGGTTTTTCTTTCCTATGAGGATGCCAATGAGACCTTGTTTGGCTTATTGAGGCTGGGGATGAATACGGCCAAAGCTTCTGTTAGGGAATTACATGTTTTTGGTCCTGAGGTCCCTTTGGGAGAAAGACAGGATGCGGCTGCTCAGCATTGGGGTTTAGGGGCAAAGCTGCTTCGGGAAGCGGAGCGAATTGCCAACGAGGAATTCCATTTTACTAGCTTGGAAATATTGAGTGGGGTTGGTGCCAGAGAATATTACCGCTTATTTGGCTATAGCTTAGAAGGTGCCTATATGGTCAAGGAGCTTCCTTAACGGTAATAGGAAATTGTGACTCTAGCCTCCGTTTTCTGATGTTCTGAGGAAGCGACGCGACCGAAGGGTTTCTCCCGTGAGGGTGAGCCAGGGTCTGCGTCTTAGAATAACAGAAGATAGGCTTCCGATTCATTGACATTCAAAGACAGCTATAACTATAATGCTATTGCGGGGGAAACCAGGCAGCAATGAATTGGAGCGGTTTGATACCTTGCTCACTTCAATTCTGACTGCTAAACTGGCTAATTCAGCTTTGGGCAGAGGGGACACGGCGAGAGAAACGAGTCTCGCCGAAAAGGCTATTCCATCTATAGAGAGACTTCAGACTTGGTGACAGCAAGTAACCAAAAAAGGAGGAACAGGAGATGAACGACGTCAAACCAACCTGGAGACTGGCCTGGGGATTGTGGTGGAGGTTTTTCCTTATTAGCTTGGGAGTATGGGCAATAATTTTCCTGATTCTGTTCTTGGTGGTGGGCATACCATTCCTGTCCTATTTTACGGTTAGTCCTTGGGGATAGGGGCAGTCGTATTTACTATTCTGGGCAAGAGTGCGTTTAAGCATAGCGTCGGATGTGCCATTGCTCTAGAAACGTTGCCGTTCTGTTCAGACGTGCGGGTCACGTTCTGAAATAGAATAACACAAAAGGAGGGATAAGAGATGGAGAAAACATGGAAGCCGACGACTGCGGGGATACTGAGTATCATTGCAGGAGCTATTGCTGTGATTTTCGGGATACTCCTTGCTGCCCTGGGAGCACTTGCTGGGGGGCTAGCGTGGCTGACTGGGATACCCGGAATCGGCGGTCTGGTCGCAGGTATGGCCGCAATCCCGATAATACTTGGGATAGTGGCTATAGTAGGAGGTATTTATGCACTGAAGAGAGAGGTTTGGGGGCTAGCGCTTGCTGGAGCCATTTGCGCTCTCTCTGGCCCTTGGTTTATTCTGGGGATATTAGCCATTATATTTGTGGCAATGGGGAAAAACGAATTCAAGTAAGGCTTGGGATGTGTGACTAGTTAACAAATGTTGCGATTTTGCTTAGACGTGCGGGTCACGTTCTGAAATAGAATAAGAG
>JADFUX010000028.1 GCA_015222255.1 Chloroflexota bacterium | reverse complement strand
ATAGGACTCGGCAGTCCCTGCCGAGGCACAAACAGTGCTGTAATTCTCCGGATAGACCGTCTCCAGGTCCATAGCCTTGAGGACAACATCGCCTTCCCACGAGTTAACCATAGCCCAAACCGTGGGTTTCCCCGCTTTCATGGCCTCAACACTTTTGGCGTATGTCTCATCCACTTTGGCCCGCAGTGGATACATTGATTTTAGCCTGCTTATCGCCTTCTTTTTTTCTGCAGCCATAGTCCATCAACGGGTTTGCTAACTTGGGAGGATCTGTGTTTCCTCAGTTCCAAACCGTGATAAGGTGGTCCTTCAGCCAATCACTTCGAGAAACGCTTGAACCCTTGTCCTTAGCGGTGCCAGAGCTCCTTCAGTGTAGTCGTGTTCCAGGTAAGTGTTGGGAAGACCGAGGCTGTCGAAATAATCCTTGAGCCCGGGCACTTCATAGCCGTGCGTATCACAGTACTTGATGACTTGGAGTATTACCCCGTTGGCACTCCATCCTCTGGCATAGTCCCTAAGGTAGCTGAATCTGCTTTCCAGGTCTGCCATGTGGTCTTTCTTGGTCTCACCATAGACAGCCTCCCTGAAGGTACGAGGACATTTGATGTCCACCAGATAGTGATAAGTCAAACCATCTAGAGGATCATCAGTGAGCTTTACATCTTCCCAGTAAGCTCGGGTGCCCACACAGGTATCATCCATTACGACGTTCGCGCCAGCATCTTCAATCATGTCTATCAGGGCAGTATCATCTATGACGCTGCCCCACACAAGAAGCCTTGCCGACTTCTTCTGCGGACCATTCTTGCGCTCTTTGACCTCAGTTATGACTTCCCTCAATAGCTCATTCCCTTCTTCCACCGGTACGCTTGTCAATGCTTTTATCACTCGAAGCGTTTCCGTTCCTGAGATAAGAGGTGGGTCCGGCTTCCTCAAATCGTGTAGCTCCCTTACCAGAGCTCGTTGCTGGTTATGAGATTCGATGGCTTCCTTGAGTTTCTCTGCCGATAGCTCCTTTCCCGCAAAGGATTCCAGGGTCGTCTTGAAGTACTTCAGTTTCCCCTTGAAAAAACGTTGAGCTGCTTCATGCACCGTATGTGGCACATCTATAAAGTGATAATATGGGGGCTCTATATGGTTCCTCCAGACATGAGACGCTTTCTCTCCACAATCGCACACATGGGCTCCTACAAGTCCATCCAAGAAGTCATACTTTCCTTTCAATGCCAAGTCGAGGTAGCTGCGAATAAACGCGCAAGTTACTATGAGAAACACAGTATCCGCCTTGGTTATCGGCTCCCTCATATCCCCGTATATCCTGTAGGGGACTAAGTCAAGGGCAGTCATCATCTCCGTGGGAGGGTAGAGGCAAATGTAACCCATTATCTGCTTGCCTTCCGCCTTAAGCTCCCTGGCTCTAGCACCTCGGTCTTGATAAATCTCCTTTGCTCTAGCAAGCCCGCTAGTTTCTTGGCCCATTGTTAACACCCCCTTGTTCGCTGACCCATTACCAGTCGAATCCTTCTTTCTTCCTTTCTTCCCTGTAATGCTCCATGGTCTCCTCAAAGGCCTCTGACTTGTTCAAGACATCTTCAGGATCAAAAAGCCTGAGGTCCACAATGTCGCCATCTACCACTAAGGAGGGTACCTTTAGTCTTCGAATTAGCATATCCTGGAGATAGTTTAGATGTGAGCTGGCAGTGCGGCAAGTAAGGAGCGTATGAAGAAATGCTCCATCACACTTGTATTCCTTAGCATAGTCCAAGTAGCCGTAGGCGAAGCCCCAGTACTCCCGCTCTTGAAGTGCCCTCGGATGACGGGCAGCATACCATTGATAGGTGAATCTAGCGATGCGCTCCAACGGGTCGCCGATTCCGCTCATATCCAGAGGTATAGGTGGGTGATAGTTCCAGCTCTCCATCACGAAGTTCCAGCCTCTTTCCGCCAACTTGTCGAAGAAGCCCAGACTATGCCAAGGTGGAAGCTCAGAAAAGACTATTCGATACTTTTCCTCAACGATAGCAGATACCTTGTTGTCAACTCTATACTTGACTTCGTCATATGTCTTTCGATAGAGCTCTAGCAGCTCTTTAAGATTCCCCGAGGGGAAGAGACCACCAGTCATGCCCGTCCAAAAGTCCCTTGAGTGCATAGGACAGGGCCTTGCTTTACGCAGCTCGTTAGTCTCATGCCATACGCGGCAAATCTCCTCTATATCTCGCTGTGCCTCATATAGTCTATCCCAATCCATCTTCTTGCCCACTAGCCGTTCCAGAAAGGCAACGAACTCTCTTAATCCCTCGACCATGAAGTTGATATTGTCCTCGTGAACGCCGTCCATGGCCTCTTCCTCCACCCCTGGATGGGGCAACTCAAGAACCCATACCGGGGCATCCATATAGCGCCCCAGTGCCTGGAACCACTTATACCTAGCATCACACATGATACCCGAGCTCAATAGCAAGGCAGGCCTAGGCATCCCCCCCATAGGCGCCTCAGGGGGTATTTCACCTTTCAAGTCTTCCATCATTCTGGCGCTATAGCCCAAAGTGTTTCGGGCATAGCCACACATGTGAGTGGGGAAACCCTCCGAATCAGAGCGGTTTAAGTAAGATTCGGCCGCTCCTGTAGCGGCACAAACTGGGCCGTAATTCTCGGGGTACATGGTTTCTACACCCATAACATTGAGGATTGCTTCCGGTAACCACCAGTTAACCATGGACCAGGCAGTAGGTTTACCCGCCTTCATAGCCTCGGAGCTTCTCTTGTACCTTTCGTCAACTAGAGCCCGCAAGGGATATATTGATTGCAGCCTGTTGATTGCCCTCTTTTTCTCTTTAGCCATAATCTATGCCACCCCCTAATTATGCTCACGGTTTATTCTATCACGTCAACGTGGCACGAAACAGTCCAAGTTTCATTTGTTTTGTGCCTGGGTCAAGGCAGAAAGCCTATCCAAGGCCGTCGTCAGTCGTTTCAAGCATTTCCCCCTGTCCAGAACTGCCATAGTCTGAAACAGCGGTGGTGCTGCACTGCGCCCTGTGATGGCTACTCGTAACAAACCAAAGAACTTCGCTGTGCTCAAGTTCAACTCGGTAGCTAGTGGGCGAAGCATCTCCTCAAGTGATTCAGCATCCCAGACCTCTGTTACCTCTAGCCTTCTCAAAGAGGTCTTAACAGCTTCAACGGCTGACTCGGAGCTCAGGCCCCTGCTCAGAAGCAAGCTGGCCTCATATTGCAATTCATCCATGAAGAAGAAGTCGCAAAGGCGAGGCACCTCAGCCAGCGTCTTGGCACGTTCTTGGATAAGGGACATAACCTGACGAACATAATCGCTATGCAAGGGGCGTTCTATCGAAAGTGGCAAATCCCTATCCAGAAACGGGGTCGCTCGTTGGACGAATTCATCCGGGCTGAGTTGGCGCAGATAGACTCCATTCATCCATTCCAACTTTTCCTTATTAAAGACAGCAGCGGTTTTGCTTATCCTTTCGAGAGAGAAATTCCTTACTAGCTCTTGGCGAGTCAGCAGCTCAGTTCTATCATCGAGCGACCAGCCAAGCAATGCCAGAAAGTTAATCATCGCCTCAGGCAAATAGCCCTGCTCTCGGTATTCCATGATATTGGTGGCGCCGTGCCTCTTTGACAGCTTGGACCGATCAGGCCCCAATATCATGGGCAAATGGGCAAAATGCGGAGCATCCCAATTTAGAGCTTGGTAAATCAGCATGTGGCGAGGAGTACTGGAAAGCCATTCGTCAGCCCTAAGGACGTGTGAAATAGCCATTAAATTGTCATCCACGACATTGGCCAAATGATATGTAGGGTAGCCATCAGACTTCAGCAACACGAAATCATCCAGAGTGCTATTTTGGAAACTCACCCTGCCACGAATTAAGTCCTGGAAGCTTGTCTCCCCATCAAGGGGTGTTCTGAAACGGACTACAGGGGTGATAGCTTGGGCCCTTAGCTCAGTCTTCTGTTGTTGTGTTAGATGTCGGCAGCGGCCATCATACTTCGGCGGTTGCTTATGCTTTATTTGCTCTTGTCGCATTGCCTCAAGCCGCTCTGGGGAGCAGTAGCACAGGTAAGCATCATTTCCATTAAGCAATCTGTCAGCCACTTCGCGGTAGATATCCAGCCGCTGCGATTGGAAGTAGGGACTCTCATCCCAATCCAGTTCGAGCCACCTCAAGCTGTCCAATATCATCTCCACTGCCCCCTCTACTTTGCGGGCAACATCGGTATCTTCAATGCGCAGAATGAACTTACCTCCATAGCGGCGAGCGAAGAGCCAGTTGAACAGGGCAGTCCTGATGTTGCCCAAATGTGGGTATCCCGTGGGGCTGGGTGCGAAGCGAACTCTAACCGGTGTTTCTAACTCAGAACCTGACTGTGGCATATTAGCGTTTGCCACTGCCTTGCTTGGAGAGGACTCGTTGTAAACCTTTCAACTGCTCCAAGTGTTCCTTAACTCTCTGGACGAGTTGTTCAGCTTGGTTCAGGGCATCTTCAGTGTCTTCTATCTCTGCCGCTATGCTGAATAGAGCTTGGTTTCTCTGTTCAGTCAAGTCAGCTTCGGTTTGAACCAAACCTTCCATCGTAGTCTTACCCATTAACTGAGACAGGAAGCTACTCTCTCTCTGCGTTTGCTCTTTTTCAAGTTCTCCAAAAGACTTCAAGTCACAAATTCCTTCCTTTCTGTTTAGTGGTGAGAATCTATCATATCTTTGTGTCCTGAGCAAGCCTCTTACGCCTTTTGACCTAAGGATTGTAAGGCTAGTTTCAAGTCTCGAGGTAGGGCGCAGGTGAATTCCTGATATTTCCCCGTCTTTGGCAGGCAGAAGCCCAGACGATAGGCATGGATAAACTGCCTCTTAACATAGGGCGACTTTGCTCCATAGACTGCATCACCAACTACGGGATGGCCTATGGCTGACAGGTGGACTCTGATCTGATGAGTACGCCCGGTCTCCGGACTGACCTCCAGAAAGCTACAATCGCCCAAGTGTTTTCTGACCTTATACTCTGTGCTGGCTTCCTTCCCACCTTCGACTATTGCCATTCTCTGCCTGTTGCGGGGATCTCGACCGATAGGTGCTTCAATTCTTCCTTGATCAGGAAGTAGCTTGCCTCTAACCAAAACCAGGTAGCCTTTAGTCACAGCATGACTTTTGAATTGAGCCACTAGATATTGTCGGGCAAATTCGTTTTTGGCAACGACCATCAGCCCCGATGTGTCCTTGTCCAGTCGGTGTACTATCCCCGGACGTGTTGAGTCGCTACTTATCGCCAACTCTGAGCAGTGAGCCAGAATAGCATTGACCAGGGTGTGGTTTGGATGTCCTGGGGCGGGGTGAACTGTCAATCCAGCAGGTTTATCTATCACCACAATATCCCCGTCTTCGTATGCGATGGTCAGGGGTATTGGCTCAGCCACGGGATGTGACACTGTGGGAGGCAGCTCAATTGTTATGCTGTCGTTGGCATTCAATCTTTGACTTGCCTTTGCCCTTTGCCCGTTGACCAAGATATAGCCCTGGTCAATCAGTTTCTGTATATGAGAGCGGGAGAATTGAGGAAGGGCTTGAACTGCGTATTTATCAAGGCGAATAATCGGAACAGTGGCACCAAGCTCAAGCGTCCTAATTCTCGATTCCGCGGTCATGCTCGTATACCTTCCTGAACAGTCCGCATCGGTATAGCGAATAAGCAAGAGTGAAGATTCCCACCACTATGGCTGCATCAGCAAAGTTAAAAGCTGGCCAATACAGGCCACCCCACAGACGAACGTGAATGAAGTCGACAACGTACCCCAAGTGAAGCCGATCTACTAGATTGCCTACAGCCCCGCCGAAGATCAAGCCAAGCGATACACTAGTCAAAGCGCTGGCTGAGCCTAGGTAACGCAGAAATAGGATGATGGCAGCCAGGCTGACTATGGTAATAACGATGAGGAGAAAAGTCTGATTAGCGAACAGACCGAAAGCAGACCCTGTATTGACCACGTAAGTCAGTTGCAGGCAACCTATTTCTGGCAGCGACTCTCCTGGTACTAAATTATCCCTAATCCACAGTTTGCTCAGTTGATCAAGCGCAACCACCAAAGTGGCAACAATTAGAGACAATCTTAATCGCTTTCTATCTTGCCCCCTTTGCATTCTTTGCCTGACGTGCTTTACAGCCCAGGCATAAACTTGCCTGAGGCAATGCTTCAAGGCGAGCTGGCTCTATTGGCTGCCCGCATGAATCACATAATCCGTAAGTGCCGGCCTCCCATTTTTCTAGGGCACGGTCTATTGCGCCAACTGTGTTTGTTAGTCCTTTCTCCAGAGTCAGTCTTTTCTCCAGTTCAAAGGCTTCGCTTGCCTCTTCTTCTCTCTTGCCGAAAGGACTGCCCTCTCTTCTTTCACCCAAAGCCTGTCCAGCTCTTAGCTGCTTTAGCCTCTCTAATATTTGGGCTTTTTCTTTCTTCAAGCGCTCACAAAGTTCACCAAAGTCAACCACTTTAACATCCTCCCTTGCATTTAAGCTATTCTAAGCCATATTGGCCTTTGAAGCAAATTGACTTGTTAGATCACTGAGCGCTCTTGGCTGGTGAGTGTTAGTCAAAACCTATTGCTTTAGAACATCCATGATTTCGGGCTTCAAATCGCTAAACTGGGAAAGCCAATCAATTCTCTCCTGCTTCAATTCCCGTGAGACTTCAGTTGCCTTCTCTCTTGGATAGAAGTTCTCAGGCCTAAAGTGCTCCAGATTTACCCCCGGAATGTCCACAGGAACATCATATCCCCAGAAGCTGTCTCTCTCCCAGGTAACCTCATCTCTGACAATCATTTCCATTATCTTCACACTATCGGTGATTTGAATTTTCTGCCCCCGCTCCAATCCTCCTATACAACCTGTGTTCAAGACAAAGCACTGAATGTGAGGGTTTCTCCTCAGGAAATCGAGAAACATGTTGCCTTCTTGGCATGCCGAACCTATGATGAAGGGGTTGGTCCCTACCACTCTAACTGATTTGCCAGCTTCAGAGGGATCGCCTGCCGAAGTCTCAACGGATTCTCCCAGCATGAAAGCTGCTGCTCCCCATTCGGGAGTGAGCCGAGCAACGGGAGGTTGTACATCACACCTCCTAGTAATGAAGAAAACAAAGTCCAGTTTGTCCATATCAATCTTTTCATCAGTGTAAGCAATGTCACACCTCTTGACCATGGCGCGTCCGTTAGACGTTATGCTAGAATCGAGGAAATCAACTTCGCCACCAGCATTTACCTTTACGTTCTCCAGAATGGCTCGACGACTTATGGCAGCGGCATAAAGTAGAGGCTGGTTCTTAGACTCCAATCCATCAGTCTTTATGTAGAAGGAATCCTCAGTCCCTATACACTGCCCGTCTGGCTTCAGTATGGTTACATCATCCTGTCTGATAGCCACTTCCTCGGGAAACCTCAACCAGTGTGAGTGTCCCGACAAAGTAGTCTTACCTGTGCCGCTAAGCCCGAAGAGGAGACATCCAAAATCACGAAGCTTGCCATCTCGATAGACTCGAATAATCTTGCTTGCAGCATGTAACCCTAAGGAGTTCTCCTTTTTGGCCCAATACATCATCTGGCGAAGCATGCTCTTCTTTATCTCACCTTTGTAGTCACTTCCCAACGCAATAGTCAAGCCTCTTTCGGGAAAAACCAGAACCCTTTTCTCTTCCCATTCAGGAATGCAGATAGTAACTGAATCGGGTTCCTTTCCTTCTGAAGGGAAGAGAGTGTTTCCCCACATAAGGGGAAGCCTGGCATACTCAGCGCTTACGTACAGCCTACAGTTAGTTTTGAATTCGGGAGAGGTGCACATCACACGGTCTAGCTTGATCATTTTCTTGCTCTTGAGATAATCCTGGACTCCGGTGAGAATTTGTTTCTCGTCCGAGTTTAGCTCCTGTTCTATGTAAACCTGAGTGAATTTGGCGATTCTGCTCTTCACCTTAGTGAAAACGGCGAGATTGCCAAAGCTCGTGATAACTCCACCTCCTTCCAGAGCCCAATCCCGAAGCTCATTATCTGAAGGGTTATCGATAGTTTCCTTAGGCTTGAATTCGTCCGAAATCCTCACTTTGGTACCCCTGTGAGCCTGCGACGTGTTGTGCTGGCTTGCTGACTTGAACCTAGACTTCCCGGAATTCACCTTCTACTGTGCCTTCGCCTCCTTCTCCCCCTTCTCCTCCTTGGCCAGGTGGTGGCTGTCCTGGTTGTTGGTAGACTGATGCGCCAACCTTCTGCATAGCCTGTGATAGCTCTTCCATAGAACTACGAATGGAGTTTACATCTTTCCCTTGAAGT
>JADFUX010000027.1 GCA_015222255.1 Chloroflexota bacterium | reverse complement strand
GTTACATGGCTGGGACTTCTATTTGAAGGCGCCACGGGGCTCCATGTCCAACTGTTTGGTTATCCTGGGGAAGCGGTTGACACAACTTTGTCGAGCCACATGCGGACGATTAAGGTCTTTCGACCGGGCAGCGCTCACCCAACCTATTATCCCCTTTGTCTTCCAGGGGCACCTTCTATGTCTCGTGTCCTTTGGGGCACGGCGGAATCCTGAATTATTATCGGGGCTCTCGACCATTGCTGGCAAGACGTCCTTGTGTTTCTTTGGTTGGTCTCGGGTTCTTAGTGCCTTAGTATTTTCCCCTGAGTTTGCGCCACAGAATTCATAATAGCGACTGCAAGTGGATAGAATGGCGACTATCAGTTATAATTGCTAGATTGTGCCTGCCCTTTATGTCGTCGCTACTCCTATTGGCAACTTGGAGGATATTTCCTTACGTGCTTCACGATGTTTGCGGGAAGTGAAGCTGATTGCCGCTGAGGATACGCGTACGACGCGCCACCTGCTCCGTGCCTATGATATAAGGACTCCTGTGACTAGCTATCATGAACATACCAAGGGGAGTAAGCTCAACTATTTATTGAGTCGTCTTGAGAGGGATGATATTGCGCTGGTTTCCGAGGCTGGCACGCCTGCGCTAAGCGACCCGGGTTATGAGCTTATCACCGCGGCTATCGCCCGTGGGATCCCAGTGGTGCCCATTCCAGGTGCGTCGGCGATAACTACTGCCCTTGTAGTTTCCGGGCTGCCCACTGATAAATTCCTTTACCTTGGTTTTCTTCCTCGTCGTCAAGGGCAGAGACGGCGTGTTCTCAATTCCATAGCTGATGAAGCACGGACTATAGTTGTATTTGAAGCTCCACACCGCCTTCTGGAGACCTTGAGTGATATTCAGGCAACTCTGGGTAATAGACAACTGGCTGTCTGTCGGGAGCTTACTAAGCTTTATGAGGAAATCTTCAGGGGCAAAGTAAGCGAAGCAAGGGAGCACTTCACGAAACCAAAGGGTGAGTTTACTTTGGTTATTGGTGGTAAGGGTGAAGAGGGCGCTTCATGAATAAGCTTAGGGAGGTGACAAAATGCGTCGTGGCTGCATTGCAGTAGGTGAGGTCCGATGTGAGGGCTGTCAGCGAGTTCTTGAGTATGGAGAGCGGTATGTAGTAGTTGACGATGACGAAGGCAAGGAACACCGTTTCTGTCTTAATTGCTCCTTGAGTGGTGGTTACGCTTCATATAAAACGGACAAGGAAGGGCAGGTAATTACCTTCTTTCCTAAGGACTAAGCCATGGCAAGGTTTTCGAGGCTTTTTTGAGTGAGCGTATTTTTGTAGGCGTTGCCTGGCCTTATGCTAATGGTCCCCTTCATTTGGGGCACATCGCTGGAGCTTATTTACCGGCAGACATTTTTGCTCGTTACCACCGCCTGAAAGGCAACGATGTATTGATGGTTTCGGGAAGCGATCAGCATGGGGCGCCGATCACAATTCGGGCAGAGCAAGAATCTACCACACCACAGCAAATAGTGTCCAAGTATCAGGAGCAATTTCTTCGCTGCTGGCAGGAATTGGGCATTTCTTTTGACTTATTCACCACCACAGGCACCGCTAATCATGCTGAGGTCACCCATGACATCTTTCTCACTTTGCTTGACAAAGGTTACCTCTATAGGGACAAATTGCTTCAGGCCTATTGCCCTAGGTGCCAACGTTTTCTCCCTGACCGCTATGTCGAGGGGGTATGTCCTCATTGTGATTTTCCTAAGGCCAGGGGCGATCAGTGTGATGAATGTGGCAAGCCTTTGAACCCTTTGGACCTTAAGGAAGCCCGTTGCTATCTTTGCTCTACACCCCCACGTTTTGAGTTTTCGGAGCATTTCTTTCTGCGCCTCAGTGCGGTTCAGAATGAATTGCAGGCGTGGGCAAAAGAACAATCCCACTGGCGACCCAATGTGCTTGGCACCACTTGGAGGTTTCTGGATGAAGGATTGAGGGATAGAGCTATCACACGTGATATAGAGTGGGGAGTGACTGTGCCACAGCCAGGCTTCGAGCAGAAGCGCATTTATGTATGGTTTGAGGCAGTGAGTGGCTATCTCTCGGCAAGCAAGGAATGGGCAAAGCTGCATGGCGATAGCGCAGCTTGGCAACCGTTTTGGAAGAAGGAGGCTAAAGGATACTATTTTGTGGGTAAGGACAATATTTTCTTTCATACCATCATTTGGCCGGCGATGTTGATGGGTTATGGTGGATTGAACCTTCCCTACAACGTCCCAGCCAATGAATTCCTTACCATCGAAGGCAAGAAGCTTTCTACCAGCCGCAACTGGGCGGTTTGGCTTCCTGATTATTTGGAGAGGTATGATGCGGACGCACTACGCTATTTCCTAGCAGCGAACATGCCTGAAACTGGAGATAGCGATTTCTCCTGGAGAGCATTTGTTGGCCGCAATAATGGTGAACTAGTGGCTACCTATGGAAATCTAGCTCATCGCGTTCTCAGCTTTGCCTATCGGAATTTTGACGGTGTAGTGCCATCACCAGGCGAACTGGATGGAGAGAGCCAAGCATTGCTTCACAAGGCTGAGGTTACATTAGGTACTGTGGATAACTCGCTTTACCGCTGCAACTTCAGGGAGGCAATTAGGGAGGCTCTGTCCCTGGCTCAAGAAACGAATCGTTATCTTGATACTCAAGCTCCGTGGAAGTCAATCAAGCATGAACGACCGGCTTCGGCCAAATCCATATATACGGCCTTATCACTCCTATCAGCATTAAAGACTGTTTTCTATCCCTTCCTTCCTTTTAGCTCCGAGAAGCTTCATAAGTTCCTTGGCTTTGAAGGAAGCGTTAAGGAAGGAAGCTGGATACTTAAGTTTCCAGTGCCTGGGCAGAAACTCGAGCAGCCGCAGCCGTTATTCAGCAAGTTGGATGATAGCATTGTTGCTCACGAGAGAAGCCGGCTTGGCTCTGTATCTGATTGGTGAGCCAAAAGTGTTTCAATGTCGCCATGCAACTGAGGCGATAGGGGAAGGTCTAGCTCGAAGCGGGCTCTGGCGCTAGTCCATCAAACAGCTTGTCTAGGTCGGGTTTCTCTAGAGTCTCCTTGATGATGAGTTGTTCAGCAATTTGTTTCAGCTTTGATTTGTTTTCGCTTAGGATTCTCCTGGCAGTGTTGTGAGTGCGCTGAATAATGTTCTGTACCTCATCATCAATCTTTCGGGCTACGTTTTCACTATAGTCTCTTTGCTCGCTGATTTCGCGACCCAAGAAGACAAGTTCTTGTCTCTGCCCGAAAGTTCGTGGTCCTAGTTCATCGCTCATACCGAATTGGGTAACCATTTTTCTCGCTAGCTTGGTTGCTTCCTCTAGATCATTTTGTGCTCCTGTGCTTGCTTCGCCAAAGGCGATTTCCTCAGCAGCGCGCCCACCCATAGTCACCGCTAGTTTGTCATCGAACTGAGATCTGGTCCATAGATAGCGCTCCTCTGATGGCAGGAAGCGTGTCCAGCCTCCCATCCTACCGCGAGCAATAATTGAGATTTTGTGGACCGGGTCGGCATTGGGCAACATCTTGGCTACCAAGGCATGTCCGCTTTCATGATAGGCAATTCTCTCTCTTTCCCTTTGACTCATTACCCTTGCTTTCTTTTCAGGTCCAGCCATAACTCGGTCGGTAGCATCCTCAAGTTCCTTGATGCTAATGTCCTTACGCTCGCGTCTGGCGGCCAGGAGGGCTGCTTCGTTAACTACGTTGGCTAAGTCAGCGCCGCTGAACCCTGGCGTTTGCTTGGCTATTATCTCCAGATCAACTCGTTCAGCGAATGGCTTGCCTTTGGCGTGTACCTCCAAAATCGCTTTGCGACCTTGGATGTCTGGCGTATCAATGACTATGTGGCGGTCAAAGCGACCGGGGCGCAACAAGGCCGGGTCGAGGATGTCAGGACGATTGGTGGCGGCCACGACGATAACGTTTGTGTTGGTATCAAAGCCATCCATCTCAGCCAGGATTTGGTTCAATGTTTGCTCTCTCTCATCATGTCCACCACCTAGCCCAGCGCCGCGATGTCGACCTACAGCATCAATCTCATCCACAAATACAATTGATGGGGTGTTACGTTTGGCTTGCTCAAATAGATCTCTCACCCTGGCGGCACCCACGCCTACGAACATCTCTACAAATTCACTACCGCTAATAGAGTAGAACGGTGCGTTAGCTTCCCCAGCTACAGCTTTGGCTAGCAAAGTCTTGCCTGTCCCAGGCGGGCCTACGAGGAGAACTCCTCGAGGCACACGAGCTCCTAGTGCATGGAACTTCTGTGGTGATCTGAGGAACTCCACCATTTCTTGGAGCTCCTCCTTTGCTTCGTCAGTTGCGGCAACATCTTCAAAAGTCACATTGGATTTGTTGCCCGAGCTCAGTCGTGCTCGGCTTTTGCTAAAGTTGAAAGCTTGCGTGGTTGTTCCGCGGGCTGAGCGGAAAAAGAAGTAGAACAGCACCCCAAGCAGCATAATGGGCAAGACGATTTGTAACGCTATCATGCCCCAATTAGTGCCGCTAGGTTTGACAGCAACTATGTTAGGGTCTATTCCTTCACTTTCGAGCATCTGGCGCAAGTTGGTGGTGGTGTCAGCAAAGCCAGTCTTGTACATAGCTGTATCATCTTTTAGGCCCATAAGGGTGTTCTTATCTGTGTCTTGTTCGATAGTGTCGATCTCTGGTGGTGCTATTACCTCTCCATCCACGTTCAATACAGGCTTAGCCTTATCGATAAAGTCCCCCAGCAATGTCACCTCTGTGGGACCTCCACGTGGCCACAAAAGGAGTGCAACTGCCATGATTGCTACCAGAAGCATCAGGTACAAGAAGCTATTTTGCCACCACTTTCTTTTCATATCGTAACCTAGACCATTATATCAGAAAAGGTGCAAATAAGAGAATTGGGGAACGCCAAGTGGCGGAGTGGCAGCTTTCCTGTGGAAGCAACACATCCCCCAACTAAGGGCTTTGGCTCATGAGTAATCGTGTGACGCCACTATCTTTCGAGGTTCCGACAAACGCCACATACTTGAAATCTACCTCTCTCAGGTTCACGTGTCCAGTATTTCGGTTCCTCCCATAGGCTATTCCTGACAGGCGTATATGTATGTTATCCATCCCAGCGGTGACTAGTATCTTTTCTATTCTCGGGGATCTGCTCTAGAGGTACGGCACTCTTTTCGCTCATCTCTACCTCAGTACGCACCCTCGCTCCCTGGATCATAGGCCTGGACTGGCAAGGAGGCTGATGCCGTTCCCAGTTGATGAACCGTTCACAGCCAATGATATCCTTGCTGGCCCGAAAACTCGATTCTCCATTGCAGCCTATCAATTATACGCAGATAGTGTAACAAGGTCAAAAATGGTATAATACGAATCAAGGAGGTTACAGTCTTCTGGGAGGAGAAGAGGTAGCTCGGTTAGCCATAAAGGCTGCCACTGAGAAGCAAGCCGCTGACATTGTCATCTTAGACGCCAGGGCACTATGTTCCTTTACTGATTATTTTGTTATTTGTAGTGGAGACAGTGACCGCCAAATCGAGGCTATCTGGCGAGAAATCGATGAAACGCTAAAATCTGAGGGGATTGTTGCCCACCACAGCGAAGGCACTGCTGATTCTGGCTGGATTCTGGCTGATTTTGGCTCAGTTATTATTCATATCTTCGCTCCTGCTGAGCGGGACTATTATCAATTGGATAAGTTTTGGGATAAGGCAATCCCCGTAGTTACAATTCAATAGCTAGCTTAGACTAGAAATCCTCTCCAGTTATCCATTTGTCGATATCCCTTTGGTAGTCGAAGATTTCCTTGGGGGTGAAGAACAGATCTATTTCCTTGAGGGCACTTTCCACTGAATCGGAGCCATGTATTACGTTGTGACCGATATCCAAGCCAAAGTCGCCCCTGATAGTGCCGGGTTTGGCTTTTGCTGGGTCAGTGTCGCCCATTGTCTGTCTTATTATCTCTATGGCGTTTTTCCCTTGGAAGACAATGGCAATGACGGGGCTGGATGTGATGAAACTTACCAATTCGTGGAAGAAGATTCTGTCTTTGTGGATAGCGTAGTGGCGTTGAGCTAAAGCTGCATCCATTTGTAGCATTCTCGTGGCTACGATTTTGAGCCCTCTCTTCTCAATGCGAGAAATGATTTCCCCTGCTAGCCCTCTCTGTATTGCATCGGGTTTAATGAGCACCAAACTCCTCTCGAATCTCAATTGGCTGCTCATTGTCACACTCTTTGTATCAGGGTGATTAGGTCTACCTCTTCTAAAGAATCAACCACTTTGTTAGCTTCTTTAAGCTCTTGTTCGGGATGAGTATTGGTTACAGCCAGGCATCTCATTCCGGCAGCTTTAGCTGCTTTGACGCCCAGAGGGGAATCTTCAATTACGATACAATCGTGAGGATCAGCCCCTAGCTTCTCGGCGGCAAGAAGGTATATTTGGGGGCTTGGTTTGCTTTCAGCCACTTCTCGCCCAGAAACAACGTACTTAAAGCTTGACCTTATATTCAATTCATCGCAGGTCAAGTCTATGTTCTCCTTTGGCGCCGAAGAAGCCAAAGCTGACTTGAAATTGCCTTGCTTAATGGAGTCTAATAGCTTCATTACTCCTGGGAATGGTTTGATATTGCCCTTTGCCTTGTCCCGAAATCGTTTTTCTTTCTCCTCGGTGATGAGCTTGACATCTTCCTCGGAAAGATCCTGATCTATAATGGTGCGAACTATGAAGTCATTTCTGGAGCCAAAAAGGCCAGTGAAATCCTCCTTGGTGAACTTTGTTCCTCTTCTAGCGAAGACTTCCTGCCAGGCAGCAAAATGAAATGAACCAGAATCAGCAATGACTCCGTCCATGTCCCACAGGATTGTCTTTCTTGATCGTGCGAAGACATAGAATAGGGAGCTGCCTTCGGCTATAACAGTGTTATCCTT
>JADFUX010000026.1 GCA_015222255.1 Chloroflexota bacterium | reverse complement strand
CCTGTGCTGGCCGACTACATCGACAGGGGCATAACCCAGGCTGAGAAGGAAGGCAGTGTTGCTTGCATCATCGAGCTAAATACCCCCGGAGGGCTTCTAGATTCGACTGAGCGGATAGTGCAAAGGATTATGAACGCCGATGTGCCTATCGTAGTTTACGTTTCTCCCAAAGGCGCCTGGGCTGCTTCAGCGGGGACTTTTATCACTCTGTCCGCAAATATAGCCGCCATGACGCCAGGCACTACTATCGGGGCCGCTCACCCGGTAGCTGCTGGGGGACAAGAAATACCAGAAGACCAGATGAAAAAGATAGTCGAGTTCTCAGCCAAGTGGCTGGAGACTATTGCTGCGGACCGTGGTCGCAATGTAGAAGAAGCCAGGCTGGCAGTAACAGAAAGCAAATCCTTCAGGGATGATGAGGCACTGGAGTATAACCTCATTGACCTGCGAGCTGATGACTTGGAAAGCCTCATTTCCCAAATCAACGGCTGGAAAGTGACTCTGGCTAACGGCGAGGAGGTTATCATTGACACCACGGGCTACGAGACAACTAGAAATGAAATGAATGCCATCGAGAAGTTCTTGCAGGCTATCAGCGACCCCAATATTGCATACATCTTGCTTAGCCTGGCCACTATAGGGCTAATCACAGAGATTTCCAGCCCGGGCCTAATTTTCCCCGGAGTATTCGGTGGTATTAGCCTGATTCTCGCTTTTTATTCTCTGGACGTGCTCAATGCCTACTGGGGAGGCGTGGCACTTATCGTACTCGCTATCGGCCTTTTTGTAGCAGAGTTCTTCACCTCTAGTTTTGGGTTATTCAGTGCTGGAGGAGCAGCCGCTCTAGTCTTTGGTTCCCTAATCTTGTTTACTCATAGTCCGGGAGTCGAGGTGAATCGAGGACTAATTGCTGGGGTTACGGTTGGGATTGTCGCCTTCGCCGTCTTTGTCGTCGGCGCTATCGTTCGGAGACAGAGAAGACGTAAGGCCACCGGTGCTGAAGGAATGATTGGGAAAACAGCCATAGCCAAAACACCACTGGACCCCACAGGCACAGTTCTGGCTCAGGGCGAGCTATGGACGGCCATAGCTGAAAACGATACAATAGCGCCGGGTGAGGAAGTGACAATAACCAAAGTGGAGGATTTGAAATTATGGGTGACAAAAAGATCAAAAAAATAGGAAGACAGCAATTATGGAAATAACGCCCCTCATCATCACAGTTATAGTATGCGTCGTGGCCTTTATCGCTTTCGTCATCTACGCCGTCGTCAAGGATCAGAAGCGAAAGCTTGCTACCGGCACAGAGGAAATGATAGGAAAGGAAGCTGTGGCGCAAACAGCTCTTAACCCCAAAGGCACCGTTTTGGCCGAAGGGGAGCTGTGGACAGCCATCGCCAAAGGTAATAGAATAGCACCAGGAGAGGAGGTGATAATAACCAAAGTAGAAGGATTGAGATTATGGGTAACCCAGAAATCTGAAGAAAAGGAGGGGGAATGAGCTGGATCCTTTATTTCATCATCGCAATAGTGGTAATAATTCTTCTTTCGGCAGCCCTAAAAGTCGTTCAGGAGTATGAAAGAGGAGGGGTTTTCCGCCTGGGTAGATTCGTTGGCCTCAGAGGTCCAGGCCTCGTCGTCATCATCCCTTTTATCGAGCGGATCAGGAAAGTTGACCTTCGTGTAATCACCATGGATGTACCACAACAAGAATGCATGACCATAGACAATGTTACCGTTACGGTTGATGCCGTAATCTACTTCCGCGTAGTTGACGCCGCAGACGCTATTCTTAAGGTGCTCGATTACATCAAAGCAACCTCGCTGCTTGCCGCCACTACGCTAAGAAATGTTGTAGGGCAATCTGAGTTAGACGAGCTACTGGCCCACCGGGATAAGCTTAACGAAAAGATACAAGTAGTAGTTGACGAAGGCAGCAACCCCTGGGGAATAAAGGTAAGCATGGTAGAGGTTAAAGATGTGGAATTGCCCGATACAATGAAGCGAGCCATGGCAGCCCAGGCTGAGGCTGAGAGGGACAGGCGAGGCAAGGTTGTCCACGCTGAGGGGGAATTCCAAGCAGCGCAGAAATTGGCTCAAGCCGCCGAGATTATCTCCACTCAGCCCGCAGCTTTACAGCTTCGCTATCTTCAAACAGTGAGCAATATCGCTACAGAGCGAACCAACACCATAATATTTCCCTTGCCCTTGGAATTCTTCCGTGGCTTTGGGGGCATAAGCAGTCCACAACCCAACGCACCAGAGACTAAAAAGTAACTTATCTCCCATAGAACGGCAACTTCTCGTACAAGGCGTTAGCGATTGCAGGCAGGCCACGTCGTAACGGCAATGCCTGCTCGCTTTTACAGCAAGTGCCCGCCCGTAGTGTTGCGGAGGCGGCCCAGGGGAAAGTTGTTCTCCCCAGTGAACCCAGTATAGCTCATTCCCGTCACTACAGCATGATTGGAAAGGGCCAAATGCGAAACAGAAGCTGGTACACTATGGCTGTACCACGAATTAAGGCAAGCTGACTCATTTGGGCCAGCCATGTCCACAATTAAAGCCTGCTTCGCTGCGTTAGACATAGCTCATCTGGTAATTGTGAAGGCAAGAAATATATGCTAGAATGCTCCGTTTACATTTGGGAAGCTATCAGTGGGTGACAGCAATCATGGCAAGCCAAGCAAGACTGATGCGAAACCGCTGAGTATTGGTTCAAACGAGACGAGCACTGTATTGCGTAAAGCTGCCGCGACACCACCCGAATACTTAACTTTTTGAGGGAGGCGAGTATGGCGAGCAAGAACAAACAAGAATGGCGCGACACTACCTTAGCTGCGACATTGAAGCGTGCTCCAGAACGAAAGGACAAATTTGATACCATGTCGGGGGTAGAAGTCGACACACTCTATGCACCAGAAGACTTGGCGGATTTCGACTATGCTAGAGACTTGGCTTATCCCGGCGAATATCCCTTTACTCGAGGCGTCCAGCCTAGTATGTACCGGGGCAGGGTGTGGACTATGCGGGAGTACAGCGGCTTTGGCACTGCCGAAGATACTAACCAGCGGTATCACTACCTTCTAGAGCAAGGACTAACAGCTTTAAGCGTTGCATTCCACTTGCCCACACAGATTGGATACGATTCAGATCATCCCCTAGCCAGAGGTGAGATAGGCAAAGTTGGTGTAGCCATAGACACTCTCAAAGACATGGAAATCCTCTTTGAGGGTATCCCTCTGGACAAGGTAAGCACGTCCATGACCATAAACTCAACTTGTGCCCCTATTCTTGCCATGTACATAGCTGTAGGCAAGAAACAGGGGGTTGCCCCGGCTGACCTCAATGGCACCGTTCAGAACGACATCCTCAAGGAGTACATCGCCCGAGGCACTTATATCTTCCCACCTCGCCCCTCAATAAGGTTGACCACTGACATAATCTCCTACTGCCGCAAAGAGGTTCCTCGGTGGAACAGCATCAGTGTCAGCGGATATCATATACGAGAGGCAGGTTCTACTGCCGCTCAAGAGATTGCCTTTACGCTGGCTAACGGCATAGCGTATGTGCAAGCACTTATTGATGTTGGGCTGGAGGTAGATTATTTCGCCCCAAGAATCTCCTTCTTCCAAACCAGCCACCTTAACTTCTTTGAGGAAGTAGCCAAATTTAGAGCGTTACGTCGCCTTTGGGCAAAGATAATGAGAGAAAGATTCCAAGCCAAAGACCCACGCTCCTGGATGTTTCGCTTCCATACTCAAACTGCCGGTGTTAGTCTTACGTCTCAACAGCCCTTGAACAATATCGTTAGAACCGCCTGGGAAGCTCTAGCAGCAACCTTGGCAGGCACTCAATCATTGCATACCAACTCCTTCGATGAAGCTTATGCCACGCCTTCCGAAGAAGCAGTGACGACTGCTGTACGCACTCAGCAGCTTTTGGCTTACGAAAGTGGCATTACCGATGTTGTTGATCCCCTGGGCGGGTCTTACTATGTAGAATCCCTTACCAACAGACTGGAAACGGAAGCCACCCAGTACATCGCCAAGATCGATAGCTTGGGAGGCGCCATAGCGGCTATTGAGCAAGGCTACCAGCAAAAAGAAATTCAGGACGCCTCTTATCGCTACGTGAAGGAAACCGAGGAAGGTAAACGCATCGTCGTGGGCGTAAACGAGTTTGTTTCCACCTTCCCTAAGATAACGGGTTTGTTGCGAGTCAATCCACAAGTGGAGGCAAGACAAAAGGAAAGAACAGCCCAGGTAAAGAAGGAGAGAGACAATGGCAAGGTGGAGCAAACGCTTAGACACTTGGAAGACGTAGCACGGGGCACAGACAACACCATGCCCGCTTTCCTTGAGTGCGTTGAAGCGTACGCTACCTTAGGCGAAATGTGCGACGTCCTGCGCAAGGTTTTTGGCACCCAGAAGGAATTCCTTGCCTTTTGAAAACGTGAAACCATGTAAGGAGGTAGAGAATGGATTTCTCCTTTAATGAGGAACAGAAGATGTTTCAAGCGATGGCGCGTGACTTCGCCAAGCGAGAAATTGAGCCTCTAGCGGCTCAATGGGACGAGGACGAAAAATTCCCCTACGAAGTCATAAAGAAGATGGCCGATGTTGGATTATGTGCCGTAGGATTGCCTGAGGAATATGGAGGGAGCGGAGACGAGCTATCCTTTGTCATACTCTCCGAGGAAATCGCACATGCCTCTGCTGGCTTAGCTGTCATAGTCTTCTGCAACGCCGGGCTAGCTGCCTACCCAATCACCCTGCACGGCACCGAGGATCAGAAGGGAAGGTTCATTCCACGCACAGTCGAGGGAGCGATATCCGCCTTTGCTTTGACTGAAGCAACAGCAGGCAGCGACCCTGCAGCCATACAAACAACGTACGTGCAAAAAGACGAAGGCTATGTTCTTAGTGGCACCAAAACCTTCATAACCAACGGGGCTGAAGCCGATTGGGTTATCACTTTCGCCACCAAGGATAGAGCTCTGGGATATCGCGGCATTAGCGCCTTTATTGTGGAAAAGGGCACGCCAGGTTTTTCTGTAGGCAAGTTAGAGAGAAAGACGGGAATACATCCTTCCTCCACAGCGGAACTGATCTTCGACAACTGCAACGTGCCCAAGGAGAACCTGATAGGCGAGGAGGGAAGAGGATTCAGAATATCCCTGGAAGCCATAGACGCCAGCAGAGTCACCGTGGGGGCTCAGGCGCTGGGCATTGCTCAGGCAGCCCTCGATGCCGCCGTTGACTACGCCAAGCAAAGGGAACAGTTTGGGCAAGTCATCGCTAGATTCCAGGCCATTCAGTGGATGATTGCCGATATGGCAACGGAAATTGATGCAGCCCGACTGCTAACCTATAGGGCAGCCTGGCTGATGACCAGACAAGAACCCCATCTCAAAGAGGCAGCTATGGCGAAGCTCTACGCCAGCGAAGTGGCTCACAGGGTTTGTCACAAAGCCGTTCAAATTTTCGGCGGCTACGGCTATACCAGAGATTTTGCCGTTGAGCGCTACGCCCGGGATCAAAGAATAACCGAACTCTACGAAGGAACCTCGGAAATGCAGCGATGGACCATTGCGCGCCAAGTATTAGGCATCAAATAAAGGAGGTGAAATGGCCAACAGAATTGCACATATCGCGATTTTAGTCAGCAATTTGGATGAAGCAGTTAAACTCTATGAGGACTTATTTGGCACCAGACTGGACATGAGTAAGACTGTCTCTGAACAAGGGGTGAAGGCAGCTATCCTTTCCCTAGCCGATGGGGCTAAACTCGAACTGCTGGAGCCGCTCCCTGGCAGCAACATGGCTAGAATGCTGGAGAAAAGGGGCGAGGGCCTGCATCACATCGCATTCGAAGTTGACAATGTCGATAAAGAGCTTGACCGCCTGTCTGAAAAAGGCGTGGAATTGATTGATAAGAAATCGCGTCCCGGCGTAGAGGGAATGGTTGCTTTCATTCACCCTAAATCCATTAGGGGAGTGCTCACTGAGCTCTGTCAAGAAGATTAAGGAGGAAACTAGGCGATGGCAAGAGACAGAATCCGTGTTCTAGTGGCTAAACCAGGT
>JADFUX010000025.1 GCA_015222255.1 Chloroflexota bacterium | reverse complement strand
TGTCAAAACTGTCTAGGGGCCAGGTAAGAATTGCCTCAAAACGCCCAGTTGTCCTACAGAAAGCAGAGGGCCAGGTCCCTTGTGATAGGATTCCTGACCTTCTTTGTGCCGCTTAAGCTTTCCGGGACAGCTCCTTTGCCCCAGTGCTGCAGGCAAGTTGGCTATACGCTAGCTTTTTGCTCCCTCTTACGCAGGGTCTCCCGACGAGCTGGCAACTTGGTTAGTTTTTGCACCAGAGCATCCTGCATGCACTGGCCAAATTCGCAGCTTGCGTACTGGAACGAACGAGTGCGAAGCCGATGGGGAAATCCTTATCTCGACGAGGACTAAGCTCAGTGACACGCCTCCACTAAGCCATAGTGAGATGGAAGTGCCCCCGTAGGGCAAAGTGAGAAGCACTCCTGACAGCCGGGGCACGTCCTACGGGCTATTTCTGGGAAAAACACTACCTCTCGTCCTATTCCTCTACCGACAAAGCCAATGGCATTTTCCTTTTTTATCTCCGCGCAGTAACGCACGCATAGCCCGCAAAGAATGCAGAAGGTTGGCTCTATTTCAAACTTTGCCATGTTTTTGCGACCTACTCCGTAATCCCTTATAACTTGGGCTCCGGTTATGCCATATTTTATCCCATACTCCCTTATTGGTTGGACTCCGGGAGCACGGGCCCACATCAGCTCTAATAGCATCTTACGGCCCTTAGTCACTCGGTCAGATTCTGTCTTCACTATGAGCCCATCTTCGACTGGATAAACGCAGGAAGCGACTAAGCGCGACTGCCGCCCCCTCACTATCTCCACCATGCACAATCGGCAGGCGCCATAAGGAGCCAATTTCTCATGATAGCAAAGCGTGGGAATATCAATCCCGGCGCTTCGCGCCGCTTCAAGAATCGTCATCCCTTCCTCGGCTTTGACCTCTTCATCGTTGATAATCAAAGTAACTTCACTCATTTTTTTCACCTCGTTTGCGTGCCACTTCCGTGCCCGCTAAAGCAGGTTCAGGCACTTTCGCTCCAGAAAGTCTGGTGACGGCGTCAAAGCGCGGCGGGCAAACCTCAAAACAAGTCCCACACTTGGTGCATTTTTCCTGGTCGATAACATGGATGAGGTTCTTGCCACCGATTATGGCCCCTACCGGACAATTCCTAAGACAAATCAGGCAAGCTTGGCACTTCTCCGGCTCGATATAGTAGGATATAAGCGCCTTGCAGACACCAGCAGGGCAGCGCCTTTCCTTGATATGAGCTTCGTACTCATCCCGGAAATACTTAATAGTACTGAGGACTGGATTGGGAGCTGTTGCACCTAGAGCACAAAGCGAGAAATCCCTGACTACCTCCGATATCTCCTCCAGCACTTCAACGTCTCCTTCTCTCCCCTCTCCCTCACAAATTCTATTCAGTATCTTGAGCATCTGATATATCCCTTCACGGCAGGGGACACACTTGCCGCAGGACTCCTCCGCGAGGAAATTGAGGAAATACCTAGCCACATCAACTACGCAGGTATCCTCGTCCATCACAATCATCCCCCCTGAGCCCATCATAGAACCCAGTTTGGTAAGCTCATCAAAATCCACGGGGGTATCAAGTAGACTCTCGGGAATAATCCCACCTGAAGGGCCACCGGTTTGGACTCCTTTGAATTTCTTTCCGCCAGGAATTCCACCACCAATGTCAAAAATAACCTCTCTCAGTGTCATCCCCATAGGCACTTCCACCAAACCTGTGTTATTCACCTTGCCCACGAGCGAAAAGATCTTTGTCCCCTTACTCCCTTCGGTCCCAATTCCCGTAAACCACTCAGCTCCCTTGTTGATTATTAGAGGCACTGTGGCCCAGGTTTCCACATTATTCAGATTGCTTGGCCTTTCCCAGATGCCGCTCACCGCAGTGCGAATATACTTGGGTCTAGGCTCGCCTACCCTGCCCTCTATGGCTGTCATTAAGGCGCTGGACTCGCCAGATACGAAAGCACCGGCACCGCGGTGCACTTTAACATCAAAGTCGAAGCCCGAGCCAAAAATGTCTGGGCCTAAAAGACCATACCGCCGCGCCTCCTCTAGGGCAACAGAGAGATTCTGCACAGCTATAGGATATTCCTGGCGGACGTAGATGAAGCCTTGATGGGAACCAATAGCGTAGGCACCGATTATCAACCCTTCCAGCACGCTATGGGGGTTGCCCTCAAGTAAGCTCCTGTCCATATAGGCTCCAGGGTCGCCCTCGTCAGCGTTGACGATGACATATTTTATCTCACCCGGTGCGTTGCGGGTGGTCTCCCACTTTATCCCGGCAGGGAAACCACCACCTCCCCTGCCCCTCAGATTAGCTCTCTTTACCTCCTCCAGCACCTGCTCCGGTGTCATCTCTAAAAGAGCTCTAGCTAAGGCAGTATAGCCACCCAGAGCAATGTAATCTTCTATGTTTTTGGGGTCAATGAGCCTGTTATTGCCAAAGACAATCCGGCTCTGATACTTGTAGAATGGAATCTCACTTTCATGAACTATCTTGTTACCATCATCATCTACATACAGGAGATGGTCAACTATCTTATTTTCAATTAAGGTTGCTGAAACAATCTCGGGGGCATCTTCTGGCTTCAGGCTCACATAACAAATCTCTTCTGGGAAGATAACAGTGCTAGGTTCTTTTTCACAGAAGCCATGACACCCTGTGCTCTTCACTATTACCTTATCTGCCAAGCCTTGTTTTTCTACTTCGTCAATAAAGGCTTGAACCACGGCCTCACTATGACGCGTTTTACCATCTGTCCCATTAGTTATGGAAACAATCCTCTTTCCGTCCACCCTGGCTAATATCTCTTGTTTAAGCCTTTCCAGGTCTGTAGCTGACTTCAATCTAGGCATAAGTCTCCTTTCTTATAGCTTATTCGCGGGCGGTAGTGATCTCCTGGATTTCCTTCGTGGAAGGTTTACCGTGATATTCCTCGTCAACCACCAGCACCGGGCCCAGAGCACAACAACCGAGACAATTCACCGTATCCAGACTGAACCGCATATCCGCGGAAGTCTCACTTGGTCTTATCTTCAAGGTCTCTATGACTTTGTCCAAAAGGCGAGGCGCCCCACGCACTTGGCAAGCAGTACCCAGGCAGACCAACACTGAATGCCGCCCTTTAGGTATCAGGCCGAAGGCTTTGTAGAAAGTAGCTAGATGGTAGATCTGGCTCAAGGGAACCTCGAGCTTCTGGCTGACCTCCTTTAGAACACCTTTGGATAGCCAGCGGTGCTCACGTTGGATGTCAAGAAGCACTTGAATTATGGCAGACTTGTCACCTCCATACTTAGCTATAATCTCGTCTACTTCAGCAAGTTCTTGGACCATTTGCATCCTGCCTCCTCAATTCTGTTTTGGCTTGTTGGATATTCTATCCAAAGCTTCAGGTCATTGACAAGTTCAACGCCAATAAGACCACCACCATCTTTGCTCCTTCTTATGTAGAGCGTCTTCTCGGGCAGCCAACTCAGATGCCCTTTGTGCCAGCTTTTGCCGCAGAACATCCTCCATGAACTGGCCAAATTCGCAGGTTGCGCACTGGAACAAACGGGTGCAAAGCCGATAGGAGACGTCCCCCTTGAGCGCATAACGGCAAAGCCTCTGAGGTCCTGGCAGTTCCTTAAGCTTCTCCAGAGCCTCATCGAGCTCCGGAGCCTCAGCAGCAGCCATCTTCTCCTGCATCATCTGGTCAAACTCACAACTCGCACAATCGTAGTTGTTGGTGCAGATGCGATAAGAGACCATCCCTATGCTCATCCAAACGCAATGCTTGGGTTCTTCCTCAACAGCAGCTTCAGCTTCGGAGACCTCTACCTTTGGCTTGGCCAGTTCCTCCTTTGCCTCTCGGAGCAAAGCTCGAGTGCCTACGTGGCCTGGAGCAATACTGAGGATAGATTGGAATTCTCTTATTGCCTGGTCATAATGGCCTGCCCTAAAATGATCCTTGCCTTGCCGGAGGCAGGCAGGGATTTCCCTTTCAGTTATGGGTACGATTTCCTCCACCTTGGCTTCCTCAACTGCAGGAGCTTCCACTACGGCTGACTCAACCTTCGCCACGTCAGGTTTTATCTGCACTTGAGCAGGGCCAAGAACCGCCGCAATCGATTTCTCCAGGGCATCGGGGGCAAAAGGCTTAACTACATAATCCACGGCCCCGATTTTCATTGCCTGCACTGCTGTCTCCACCGAGGGATAAGCGGTGATAATGATTCCCTTGAGCTTGGGATTTCGCGCCGTGGCCTCCTCTAGCACCTCGAGCCCATCCTTTCCTGGCAGCCTCAGGTCAAGAACCGCAACACCAAAGTCTTTCTCCCCAATTCTTCGCAGCGCCTCTTCACCTTCCTCAGCAGTCTCCACCTCGTAGCCCTCATCCTTCAGCCAGTCTCTGAGCGATTCTCGCATGATGTCCTCATCCTCAACGATTAATACCGGTTTCATTTCCACACCTCCTTCTTCTCTTATTTCTTCTCTTGTTGAGGTCGCTTTTTTGTTCATTTCTTCACCTCCTCTCACCCTTTGATATGGCAATTTCCTTGCCAAAATGAAAAGCTACCCAAATTCTCCGGGTAGCTTTTTGGCTGCGAGAGGTTAGTAACCTACTGCATTTCTGCGCTTTGTAAAGGAATTAGTCACTTGTTGCCTATTTTCTTTACGTTCAAGCTATACTCCCTCGCCTTGTTGTAGAGCGTCATTCTGGTAATTCCCAAGACCCTGGCTGCCTCGCTGTAATTTCCACCAGTGCCATTCAGAACGCTCAAGATATGATTTCTCTCAACTTCTCTGAGAGCCCTCCCTATTGGCACTGAACGAGCCAGCGATGCACTTTCCTGAGGCAGATCAGCCACTGTGACGAGGCTGCCTTTGGCCAGGATGACTCCCCTTTCAACAGCATTTTCCAGCTCACGGACATTTCCCGGCCAATCATAATCAAGCAGAGACTTCGTTGCTTCAGGGGAGAATCCTGTCACCTCTTTGTCATTCTCGAGCGCAAACTTGTTCAAGAAATGCTGAGCCAATAGAGGTATGTCCTCCTTCCTTTCTCTCAAAGGGGGCAATTCGATGGTAACTACATTCAGCCGATAATAAAGGTCTTCCCGAAATTCCCCGTTTGCTATTGCCCTCTTCAAGTCCTTATTGGTTGCTGAAATAACCCTTACATCAACTTTGATAGGCTCATTGCCACCAACACGAGTGAATTCCTTCTCCTCCAACACCCTCAGCAGATGAACCTGGATATTGCCACTCATTTCGCCGACCTCATCCAAGAACAGTGTCCCACGGTTGGCAAACTCGAATTTCCCTTTCTTCTGGGCATAAGCTCCGGTGAAGGAACCTTTCTCATGGCCAAATAGCTCACTCTCCAAGAGGCTTTCCGGCAAAGCACCGCAGCTAACAGCAACAAAGGGCCTACCCATCCGGGGACTGTTAGAGTGGACAGCACGTGCCACCAACTCCTTACCGGTGCCGCTCTCACCTGTAATCAACACGGTAGCGTTGCTTTTGGCCACAACCTTTATTAGCTCGATCACCCGCTGCATCTTAGAGCTTTTGGTGATGATACTCTCAAAGTGGTGACGTTCTTCCAATCTCTGACGCAGGGAAAGGTTTTCCTCAACTATTTTCCGATGTTCAGCTAATTTCTGGATCAATAATTCAGCCCTCTCAGGACAGAAGGGCTTCTCAATGTAATCGTAGGCCCCCTCCTTCATGGCGGCGATGGCGGTGGGGATGCTGGCATAGGCCGTGATGATGATTACCTCTATGTTGGGCCTAATCTCTTTGGCCCTCTTCATCACCTCAATCCCATCCATCCCCGGCATCACCAGATCAGCAATAACGATCCCCAGCTTCTCCTTCTCAATAAGCTCCAAGGCCTTGGAACCATTTTCAGCGGTGAAAACCTCGTAACCAGCGTCTGCCAGCCAGTCACGCAACGATTCACGGATAATAGCCTCGTCATCAACGACGAGTATTTTAACCCTTTTCATCGCCATAAACCCCCAAGTAGACGCTGAAGGTGGTTCCCTTCCCCACCTCACTTTTCACTTTGACCCTTCCTTTGTGTCTCTCGATAATCCCATGAACTACAGCCAATCCCAAGCCCACACCCTTCCCCTTTTCCTTGGTGGTGAAGAAGGGAGTGAAAAGCCTAGGCAGATGCTGCTTGGGGATACCACAGCCGGTATCCTGCACATCTACCTTGATCTCGCTGTCCACCACCGAACTACGGATGGTTACCTTGCCCCCGTCGGGCATTGACTGGATAGCATTCAGGGCGAGATTGGTGAACACTTGTTGAAGTTGATCAAAATCAGCCATAACCTTGGGCAGGGAGGGGGTAAACTCCTTTACAACCTCAATGTTTTGAAGTTGGGCTTGGTGGCTCACCAAAGACAGGGCTTGCTCCAAAATCTGGTTAATGTCCACCAGCCTCAACAGTGGTTCTGTTTGCCGGGCAAAATCCAGGAGATTTCGGATTATTTTTGAGCTGCGGCTTAGCTCTGATTCCATCTTGGAAAGGTAACCCAGAGCTTCCTCTTGCACAAAGGTGCCACCGGCTACCTTCTTTGATAACAATTTGGTATAGATCAGAACACCAGCCAGGGGATTATTGATCTCGTGGGCGATGGAAGCAGCCATCTGGCCCAGAGAGGTCAACTTCTCAGCCTGAAGGAGATCATCCTGAGTGCTCTGGAGCTTCTCAACCAAGTAGGGCCAGCACATCTCGCTTTCGGCCACACCTTGGCAGACGGCGATAGCCAGCTCGCGACAGGTGCTATAGCCGCAGGCACCGCAGTTGAACTGATCCTCTGTTCTCAGCTTATTGATCTGACCCAAGACATTGCTAATCTCCCCCTCGCTGGGGGCAGGCAGCTCGGTATATCGGTTGGCAAATCTGCGGCTGAGGTCAATACCGGCATATTTCTCGACGTCGCTCTCCGTTCGGGCAGGATTTGCCCCTTCCGAAGTATAATTGACTATTATCTCCCTACGTCTACAAAGGCTCATATCGTTATCTATCTCCGGCCCACCAATGCAACCTTGGCAGAAGAAAAGATCCATAAATCTAGTTCTGATCTTGCCTTGGGCAAGCTCTCGAAGGCAATTGATAGTACGGTCAATCCCCTCAGCTACAACAGCGTCGTTTAAAAGAAGATCCTCAGAAATTCCTGCTATCTTGGGTAGACCCCCAGGCACAGAGAAGAGCCGACCAAGGTAAGGTGTGGGGCCAGAGAATTGTTCTTCCTCCTCAGAGACGGGCGTAATCCCCCTCATTGCCAGCATCTCCTTAAGCTCAGGGAAGGTCAGAACGGCATCGATAACCCCTGCAACGTTTTCATCCTCGCTTTCAACTTTTTTGCCCACACAGGGGCCGATGAAGACTACTTTGGCCTCAGGGTTATACTGCCATTTGATGATCCTGCCCATGGCAACCATGGGCGAAACGATGGGTGCTATGTTGCTGATTAATTCGGGATGGAATTTTTCAATGAAGGAGACTACAGCAGGGCAAGTAGATGAAAGGATGGGCTTCCCTTCGTTTCCCCTCACCAAGCGCCCATATTCACGACAGACCAATTCAGCGCCAAAGGCAGTTTCCATGACCTCGTTGAATCCCATTTTTTTCAGAGCGGCTACCATCTGCCTTGGCTGCACTTCTGGGAAAGCAGCGGGAAACGCAGAGGAAAGAATAGCAATTATTGGAGTATGTTCCCCCAAGAGCTGCCAAACAATGCCTATATCACTCCTGGCCTGTATTGCTCCTGCCGCGCAGATGCTGATGCAGATGCCACAAGCAATACAACGCTCGTCCATAACCTCAGCTACTCCTTCCTTCACCCTGATCGCCTTAACTGGGCAATTACGAACACAGGCATAGCACCCATTGCATTTTTCTCTCACGATAAAGATAACATCCATTCTTATCCTCGTTTCGCTTTCTTAGAGCTGTTTTTTCGCCTCTCCCATGCTGAAGGCATCATCAACTCCTTTCTCAGGCTTGCTACTGAGCGACGGGAGATACAGACACCAAACTTTCGCTCGAGTTCTGCCTTAATCCCTTCATCAGAGGGGAGTTCCTCCTCGGTTTCAAGGAGGCACCTGACCAATTCCTTTCTAAACCTTCTCGGTCGGGGGAAGAAATCTTTAAGGGCTTTCTCCTCGCCCCAGGGTGTTCCAACGCTTCTGCGCCTGATGGCGCGGCTAATTGAGCTTGGAACAAGGCCGACCTTCTTAGCTAGCTCTCTTTGACTTAATGGTAGAAGAGCCTTGGGATCGCCAGATTCGAAGTAGAGCGCTTGCGTTTCCACAATACTCTGCAATAGCTGCGTTACTGTATCCTTACGACTATTGATTAGCTCCAGCCTCCTAAATAGCTGTCTGATTTCGTTGACCTCCTTCCTGTCGAAAGCTCCACCCCCTTTCAATTCCTCAAACCTTTCATGGTCAATCGAATACCTCCCCCGGGCTAAGAAAGGTGACAGGTAACCAATTACAAAGCCCTCTGCCCTCCTTTCCACCGAGGCGATCTTTGAGTAGCAGATACCCTGTTCATGGCTGAGAGCGGAAGGGTTATGAAACTCGCTGAGAATGGATAATTCATTGATGAGTCTGTTTATTCTCTCAACCTCTGAAAGCTCCAAGTCACATTCTCGAGCGATCTCCTCCGGGCTCGTTTCTGACTCAGGATACAGGAAATAGCGCTTGAAATCTTCCAGTCCCAGTTTTTGTACCTGACGAACGATCTCCTCCTTGTCCAGCAAAAAGGACTCCACGTCGAGAGTGCTGGTGTCGGCTGCAATTTCTTCGTTAAGCTGATAGAAACTAGAGGAAATGTCGGTGCCCTGGTATCTCTGGTAGCGAATCAATCTCTCTTTTTTGTATAGCCTTCTGAACAAAGGGCTATTTTCTACTTCACTGATGAGCTTGTTAAACTCCTCTTCAGGCATTTCCAACAGATTTGCCTGTTCCAGTCCAACAATGAGTTTGAACTCCTGCCGAGTTTGCAGCGATTGTGTCTGTTGGATGTCCAGGCTACGCATTGTACAATTATTTTACACTATTCCCCAGTCCATAATCAAGAAAACGTGCTCGCACCCCCACACCCACCCAAAGCGACCATAAACCTACCTTAGCTACACGAACCTCACTTAGCGTATGATGTTACGTAGCAAGCGAAATCACCCTGGAGGGGGGATGCGCAAGAGGGACGCAGAAGGGATCTCCCCCTTCGGAACAAGGCCGGCAGATTGTTGTTCTGTGACGGCATCCGGCACCTGGCCGCTGCCTCCAGCAGTGCCATGCCGCGGCGAACGCGGCCTAGAACCTATCCTTACCTGGCTCTCAATAGGCACGCACCGGAGGCAGTGTGAGCTGGCGTGGGTCACAACAAATCCACCTGTTCTCATAATTTTAATCTAGAAAGTTGAAGATTTGGAACAAAAGCCCTTTACTGTCTATATAGGTCTGGTTTACAATACATACAATGTTGCGCTCTTTCGCAGGGGTGATAGAGGGACAGAAGGGTGAAAGCACCCTCTTTTTATTTCAGAAGCTATGATGCGATTCCTTATTACTGCTATTGTTGCTTACTTGGTTTATCTACTTTTGACTACGGGTTCCGGCAACTTGTTCCTCTGGAGTAAAGCAGAGCTGATTATTGGGGCCATTTTTGCCTTAATAGTGGCAGCAATAGTAAGAAACATGTTCACCAGCAAGAGTCTTCGCATGTTGAACCCAAAGAGATGGTTTCTATTCCTCGCCTATTTGGGACCCTTTTTCTGGGCGATGGCAAAGGCGAATGTTGATGTGGCTTACCGCGTAATAACCGGAAGGATAAACCCAGGCATTGTCAGGATTTCGCCCGGGCTAAAGAACGACCTATCCCTAACCATGCTAGCCAACTCCATAACCCTAACCCCCGGGACTTTGAGCGTTGAGGTAGACGAAGAAACCAATGACCTATACGTCCACTGGATAAATGTCAAGAGCCAAACATTAGAGAAGATGCCCAGAGACTATGAAGACATATGTGCTAAATTCCCCGATTGGGCAAGGAGGGTAGCAGGATAATGTGGCTTCCCGTAGCCATAACCCTGGGGGTATGTATAATTGTCGCCCTTGTAAGGGTGATTCTGGGGCCCAAGGCTCCAAGCCGGATAGTAGGATTGGATACCAT